>CAYXET010000028.1:0-8328 GCA_964464025.1 uncultured Christensenella sp.
CCAATTTAAATTATTGATTATTAAAATTAAAATATTTTAAATTATTGCCCAATGAAAATAAATTTTAACTTAGTAAAATTTAATTTAATTTAATTTAATTTAATTTAGTTTAGTTTATTTTATAACTTCCTCTATAACCCCGCCACCAAGGCAAATGTTGCCGTCATAAAACACCACAAACTGCCCTTCGGTTATTGCCCTTTGACGCTCTTTAAACGAAACAACAACGTGACCATTTTCTAAAATTTCCACATCAACTTTTTGGTCGGGCTGGCGATAACGAAATTTTGCCGAACAACTAAACTTATTTTCCTTTGGTTTAGTTGGAATCCAGTTTACATTATAGCTAATAAGTCCGCTAGAAAACAAGCAATCCTCTTCCCCTTGCGAAACAATTAGAGTGTTGTTTTCCAAATCTTTTTTTACCACAAAATATGGCTTTCCGTTGCCGTCATTTCTTCCACCAATATTTAATCCCTTTCGTTGCCCAATTGTGTAGTAAGCAAGTCCAATATGTTCGCCCAAATCTCGTCCGTCGGTTGAAACAATTCTTCCGGGTTTTAGTGGAAGATAGTTCTTCAAAAAATTTCTAAAATTTCTTTCACCAATAAAGCAAATCCCGGTGCTATCCTTTCTTTTTGCGTTAATAAGCCCATTTTTGCTTGCAATTTCTCGGACAACTGGCTTATCTAAATCGCATAGCGGAAACAAAACTTTGTCTAGTTGCTCTTGGCTAAGTTGATTTAAAAAATACGATTGGTCCTTGTTTAAATCTTTCGATTTTAACAAATAGGTTTTGCCATCTTTTTTCATAGTTTTGGCATAGTGACCGGTTGCAATATAATCGGCACCAATTTTTTTTGCAAACTCTAAAAACGGGCCAAATTTTATTTCTCGATTACACAAAACATCGGGGTTAGGTGTTCGCCCCTTTTTATATTCGTCCAAAAAATATTCAAAAACACGATCATAATATTCTTTTGCGTAATTCACTGTGTAATACGCAATTCCAATTTTCGAACATACTTGTTTCACAAAAAAATAGTCTTCTTCGCTTGAACAAGCCCCGTCAGGCGAAGTCTCTTCCCAATTTTTCATAAAAACACCAATCACATTATATCCTTGTTCTTTCAAAAGTAGTGCCGCAACCGAGCTATCAACTCCGCCACTCATTCCACAAACAACTGTTTTCATACACATTTCACTCCATCATTAAAAATTTCTTTAATTTTTGCATTAACAATATCATTTTCCTTCAATTTTTCATCAAAAGTTATGTAACATTTCACAAAAAGCTCGCTATGCCCAACCCAATATTGTTGCCCATCGACTTCGCACTTTTCTTCAATCAAAACTTGTTGAGTGATATTGTTGTTTTTCAAAAACAAAATATAGTCCGAAAACAACTTTTCAGCACGTGTGAACACAATTTTTTCTCTTCTCTTTTTTTCACTATTCAAAATTTGTGGCATAAAACTTGCTTTTGTTCCATCTCGTTTTGAATATGGAAAGCAGTGCACCATAAAAAACTTTGATTTTTCAAGAGTGTCTAAACTTTCAAGAAAATCTTCTTCGGTTTCGGTTGGAAAGCCAACAATAAGGTCGGTGGTTATGCTTGCAAATGGAAAATATTTTCTTATTAGTTCAACTTTTTCTAAATATTCTTCCTTTGAATAGTGTCTATTCATTTCTTTCAAAACTTTTGTTGAACCGCTTTGCAAACTTAGGTGAAATTGCGGACAAAAATTTTTAATTTTCGACAATCTTTCCAAAAAGTCTTGGGTTATAACATTAACTTCCAAACTTCCAATTCTAATTCTTGCCGAAATGTTCGACAATTTTTCCAACAACTCAATCAAACTTGGCTTATAGTCGCTTAAATTTATTCCAGTTAAAACAATTTCCTTGCAAGTTTCACTAAGTTTTATTGCTTCGTTTAAACAACTTTCTAAACCTCGGCTTCGACTTCTTCCGCGCGTGAAAGGAATGATACAATAGGAGCAAAAATTGTTGCAACCTTCCTGCACTTTCAAATATGCCCTAACTCGTTGAGAACTGCTCATAAAATTATCAACATACTCTCGCGGTAAAACATTGCACCCAACAAAATGGTCGCAATTAATCAAATTTACAACTTCTTTTTTATTTGCATTTCCCAAAACAACGTTCACATTTAGTTTTTCAAACTGAGCGGCATTTTTTTGGCTTGCACATCCACAAACAATAATTCTTGCGTTTTCATTAAAGTGTCTGCACCTTGCAACAAGTTGACGGCTTTTTCGCTCACCTTCGTTTGTGACACAACAAGTGTTAAGAACATAAACATCAGCAAATTCAAGTTTGTTTGTAACTTTATAGCCTAAGTTTTTCAAGTCATTTATCAAACTGTCACTTTCATAGAAATTAACCTTACATCCTAACGTAAAAACACAGATTTTCATTTTCTCTCCCATTCCCCCAATAAAAACATTACAACGCTAGAAAGCCCAATTGCAGCTGTTTCGGCACGAAGAATTCTGTTACCTAGGCTAACGCTTAAAACATTGTTTCTGCTAACAATTCTTTCGCTTTCTTCAAAACTAAAACCGCCTTCGCTTCCAACAATAATTGCAACCTTTTTTTTGCTGGTTAACTCTTTTTTAATGTCAACATTATCAAAACAATTTTCATAGGCAAAAAGCACACATTCATATTCACCCAATTTTGTCAACATCTCTTCAAAACCCAGCGCATTTTCAATTTTAACACTCAAACTTCTTCCACATTGTTTCAAAGCCTCGTTGCTAATTTTTTGAAGTTTTTCAACATTAACATTATTTTTTTTAACTTGGCAAAATTTGCTTGCAAAAGGAACGATTTCTCGAACACCAAGCTCGGTCAATTTTTGGCAAATAAAGCCCATTTTTTCGCCTTTTGTTAACGCCATAAAAACTGTAACTTCGCTTGAAGTTTCCGCAGTTGTTTTTTCAATCTTTTTAATTTTCACAACCGCCGATTTTTTGCAAATCTTTTCAATTGTGCAAAAATAGTCTAGGCCTGTCCCGTCGATCAAGCAAAGACTATCGCCAACTTTTTTTCTTAAAACGTTCGCAATATGATTAAATTCTTCGCCATCAATTTCTAAAATTTCGCCAATTGAAAGAGTTTTTTCATTTTTGATAAAAAATTTTCTTGCCATATCACTTAAATTATATTAAACTTTGCAAAATTTTTCAATTAAAATTATGATATTTTTTAAATAAAGATAAAATTGTTATTTTAGTAAAATATAATAAAGTAAAACAAAATAAAGTAAAGTAAAGTAAAGTAAAGTAAAGTAATGTAAAGTAATGTAAAGTAAAATTTTGATTTAAATTTATTTTTAATTGTTAATAAGTTGAAATTCAATTAAATTTTAAATAATAATAATTTAAAACATTTTAATTTTAATAATCAATAATTTAAAACTCACCGATAAAAAGATTGGGTGTTATCAAATTATTCTTACTTTTTTGTCGAAAAAAGTAACTATTGCGCTGTGGGGGTTGCGATTGCGTCAAAACGCTCACTCTTGCTCATTTTGCTTGCAATGCTTGCAAAATTTCGGTTAAATCGTTCGGTTTTTCCTTTTCCCAAAAACAACAAATGTTTTCGGGAGCCCTGTGTGCCCCTAAACGCTTTCTTGTTTTTTCAAAATAGTTGTTTACTACACACTAAGTAGTTTTATTTTAGTGATTAAATTAATGTTAATGAGGTGTGGGGGTTGCGATTGCGTTAAAACGCTCACTTCTTTTTTTTGCGTAAGTTTTCACGCAAAAGTTTTGTTTTTAAATTTTTTTAAAATTATTATATTTTGTGTTAAAATTGTTTGACATAATGAGAAAATATCTATATTATATAATGTTATGAAAGAAGTTTTATTTTCTCTTTTAGAATCAATGAAAGAAGCAATTTTTGATATGAAATATCTCATTCCAATTCTATTTTTAGTTTATCTTTTAATTGAATATCTTTCGCACAAAAAAGAAGAAAAATTTGTGAATTCACTATCAAAAAACAACAAAACGAGCGTTCTTTTTGGTGCGCTTCTTGGTTGCATTCCGCAGTGCGGATTTTCAACCGTTATGGCTGATATGTATAACCACAAACTCATCAATCTTGGCACATTAATTGCTGTTTTTGTTGCAACAAGCGATGAAGCAATTCCAATTATGTTAACATATCCAAATCAAACAGTTAACATTATTTTTTTAATTCTCACAAAACTTTTGCTTGCACTGTTTTTTGGCTATATTTTTTCGTTTTTCGAATATATTATATCGCAAATAGGCGTTAAAAAACAAAAAGTCTCTTCTTCAAATACACTAAAACAAGAAGTTGATTTTAATGATGGAGATGTTGAAAATAACACGCAAAAAACATATAATTTTTCTTGCACAGAGTGCAAAATTGAACAAAATTTGGCGCAAAACACAGTGGGAGATTGCACCATAGTTAAAAAAGAAAATGTTCAAAACAAAAGCGAAACAGGGCAAAAAACAGGTGACGAAAAATCAAGCGTTGATGACGATTTGCAAGAATATCTTTCGCACCACAATTGTTTGATTGACAAAAAACATCTTCATCACCACGAGCACCCCTCTGGGCAAAAAAATTGCACTTGTTGCACAGATAACATTTTTTTGAGTGCACTAAAACATTGTTTGATAATCAGCCTTTATGTTTTTGTTGCAAATGTAATTTTAAACTTTACTTTTGCTTTGGTTGGCGAAGATGTGCTTGCAAGTGCTCTTAACACGTCGCCTGTTCTTCAAATTTTGCTTAGCCCTATCATAGGACTAATTCCAAACTGTGTTTCTAGCGTTGTGCTAATTGAATTATATCTAAACAGCGCGTTAACATATCCCGCTTTGATTGGTGGACTTTGTGCAGGAAGTGGCGTTGGGCTTGTTGTTTTGTTCAAAAACACAAAATCTTTCAAAAAAAATCTATTAATTTTGTTGTCACTATATGCAATTGGTGTGATAACAGGATTTGTTTTAACTTTGATTTTTTAAACTTGAAAATTTGTAAAAAATTGATATTTAATTTTTAGAACCATAAAAACTATGAAAAATTTTTAAAAACATTTTAATTTGTTTGACAAACCACAAAAATTTTTAAAAAACCTATTGACAAATTCATATTTTGTTATATAATTTTTATAAATAAAAAAGAAAAACAAAGTTAAGGATGGGGAAATTTATGAATGAAAAATTTTTAAAAATCAAAGTTAACGATTTTGTTAACGAAGTGAAAAGTGAATTTAAGAAGTATAAAAATATTGAAAAGTTAAAAATTGTTTGTGAAGTTGCAAATAAAGACAAAAAATATAGATATTTTAAATGTGTCAATCAACAAGGGGAAGAAGTTGTGAAAAGTAGTTTCGTCCTTGATTTCGGCTATGAAAGAATGAAAAATGGTTGCTTTATTCCACTAAACAAAAAGAATGTTTTGGCTTATCAAACTCCAAGAAATATAGAATTTTCAACAAGCCACGGGGCAATTTGCAAGTTGCTTGCTGGAGACTATATTGTGATTTATGGTGACAATGGAAGCAAAATTATTGAAGGAATGCCAAAAAAAGAATTCGAAGCGAACTTCAAGTCTGCCTATAAAGCAAGCAAAATCATCAAGTCCTATAAGGAAACAATTGATGAAGACGGTCTTGTGAGATAAACTTTTTGTTTAACAGAAATTTTGTTTTAAAAAAAATTTAACAAATAAAAAACGGGTTATCATTTCGACAACCTGTTTTTATTTTGTTTTTAAACTTAATTTTTTTAATGCTAGTTTTTATTAAATTTTAAGTTTTTTTTGTTTTTAAGTTTTTGTATTTTAAATATAAATCTTTTAGTCTAAAATTTTAACATAATTTTGTAGTTGCATAATTTTTATATTGCAAATTTAAGTTATTAACTTAACTTAGTCTAACTTAATTTAGCCTAACTTAATTTAGCTTAACTTAATTTAGCTTAACTTAGCTTAATTTAACTCAAATCTACTGTGGTTTAATTATTTATTTATTTTATTTTGTTAAAGATTAGAATTTATATCTTTAGTTTTTAATTCGTTCGAGTCTGGGTTTTCGGCCACCAAAACTTCGGTTGTTAAAAGTGTTCCAGCAACGCTTCCGGCGTTTTCAATTGCACTTCGAGCAACTTTTGTTGGGTCGATAATTCCGCTTTCGAACATATTGCAAACTTTGTCGTTTAAAGCGTCATAGCCAAAATTAGGGTCATTTTTGCTTAGAACTTCATTGATAATCACGCTTCCTTCGGCGCCACTGTTTTTTGCAATTTGTTTGATTGGTTCATATAAGGCTTTAAGCACAATTTGTGCACCTAATTTTTCGTCACCAGATAGCGAATTAATCAAGTTTTCAACATTTTTTATCGCACAAAGGTAACTGCTTCCGCCACCAACAACAACGCCTTCTTCGCTGGCTGCTTTTGTTGCCGAAAGGGCATCTTCAAGCCTTAATTTTTTCTCCTTCATTTCAACTTCGGTTATTGCTCCAACCTTAATAACTGCCACCCCGCCTGTTAGCTTTGAAAGTCTTTCGCTAAGTTTGTTTTTTTCATATTCGCTAGAATTTGTTTTAAGTTGCGCTTTAATTTGACTAATTCGATTTTTAATTTCGTCTTTGTTGCCATAGCCTTCAACAATTGTTGTGTTGTCTTTGTCAATTTTCACTTGTCTTGCTTTTCCTAGCATTTCAATATTCACATCTTTAAGTTCGCATCCAAGGTCGCTTGACACAAATTTTGCACCCGTAAAACAACAAATGTCGTTTAAAATATCTGTTCGTTTTTCGCCAAAACTAGGGGCTTTAACAATTGCCACATTAAATGTTCCACGAAGTTTGTTCACAACAATTGTGGCCAAAGCTTCGCTTTCAATATCATCGCAAATGATAAGCAATTTAAGGTTGTTTGCAACAACTTGTTCAAGAAGAGGTAAAATTTCTTGAATGTTAGAAATTTTCTTGTCTGTGACAAGAATTTGTGAGTTGTCGAAAACTGTTTCAATTTTTTCCATATCAGTTGCAAGATATGTGCTAACAAGCCCGCGGTCGAATTGCATTCCTTCAACAATGTTAAGTTCGGTTTTCATTGTTTGGCTTTCTTCCACGCTAATCACGCCGTCTTTTCCAACTTTTTCAAAAGCGTCGGCAATGATTGCACCAATAAGTTCGTCTTGGCTGGAAATTGTTGCCACGTTTTTGATATCTTCCTTTTTTGAAACGGGTTTAGAAATTTCTTTCAATTTTTCAACAACAACTGCAACTGCTTTATTTATTCCTTTTCGAAGAATAATCGGGTTTGCTCCTGCTGTTGAGTTTTTCATTCCTTCTTTAATGATTGCTTGTGCCAAAACACAACTTGTTGTTGTTCCGTCGCCGGCAACGTCGTTTGTTTTTATGCTAACTTCCTTAATTAAATTTGCTCCCAAGTTTTCAAATGGGTCAGAAAGTTCAATTTCTTTTGCAATGGTCACGCCGTCGTTGGTGATTAGGGGAGTTGAATATTTTTTCTCCAAAACAACATTTCTTCCTTTTGGACCAAGCGTAATTTTCACTGCGTTGCACACTTCATTAACACCTTTTTCAAGCGCTTTTCGTGCATCTTCTCCATATAAAATTTTTTTAGACATAATTTCTCCTTTTAAATTTTTTTAATTTTTTGCTATTAAACTATTAAGTTTTTAGACAATAAATTTTAGTTGTTATGATTTAATTTAATTTTAATTCACTAAATTTTTTGGCTATTAAAACATTGATTTTTCTATTAATTTTAAAATTTCACTTTAATTTTTATTATTAAATCACTAATTTTTATTATAAATTCATTAACTTTTCAATTTTAATTTTCACTAAAACTATAATTTTTAGTTTTTGTTTTCACTAAAATTTTATTTTTGTTTTAAATTATAATTTTAGTTTTAATAAAAGTTGATTTATTCAATAATGGCCAAAATATCGGCTTGACGAACAACAACAAACTCTTCGCCGTCGATAGTGATATTGCTTCCGGCATATTTGCTATACACAACCCGATCGCCGACCTTAACTATCATTTTCACGTCTTTTCCGTCGATAAACCCGCCTTCGCCAACACTAACAACGCTTGCAATTTGTGGTTTTTCTTTATCACTTACAGGAAGAAAAATTCCACTTGCAGTTGAAGTTTGTGCTTTTTCTTCTTTTAAAACAACTTTATCAAATAATGGTTTTAATTTCATAAAAATCCTCCTAGCAAAAGTATATAAATAAAAATTAAAAAAGTAAAGAATTAGTGCCACTTTTTT
>CAYXET010000029.1:0-8325 GCA_964464025.1 uncultured Christensenella sp.
TATCCACAATAAGTCGTCTTGAAGCATTTTTTCAAACGGAATTTCGTTTATATTATACCAAGCAGGATTTATTTCTTCTGTTTCAACAATTTTCCCGCTATATGCATAGCACTTGTAAATAAACATACACATAATCATATGTTCTCCTTTATAATAGGTGTCAAAATCAATTTTCCCAACTTGCTCATATTTTATTGGTTTTGCTCCAATTTCTTCAAAGCATTCTCTGACCATTGCTTCTTCAATTGTTTCACCGGGGTCTTGCTTCCCTCCAATTCCGTTTAATGTCCCTTTGGCAAATCCTCTTTTCTTTTCGCCTAGCAAAATTTTGTCGCCGTCAACGAAAAGTGCCAAAGTTGCGTTAATTGTTTTTAATTGTTCTTTTTCCATAATTTTCTCCTTTAAAAAAAATGTTTAAGCTGTTAGATTAATCTTATTAGCAAAATAACACAGCCAAATTATGTTGCATTAATTTTGCCATTCTTAAGAAATTAATCTTCAAAACTTAAACAAATGGAATGGACGAATACTTTGTAGTATTATGATATAATATTTTGTAAAATTTGTCAACCCCTAATTTTATTTTTTTATTTTTTTATTTTTTCCCAAGGAAATTCTTCTCGGCCAAAATGTCCATAGCACGCCGTTTGTTGATATATTGGTTTTAACAAATCAAGTTCTTTTATCACGTTTTCTAGCCTAAAATCAAAGTTTTTTTCAACATATTTATAAATTTCACCAATATCAACCCTTTCCGTTCCAAAAGTGTTAATATCTATCGATAATGGTTTACTTAGACCAATTCCATAGGATAGTTGTATTTCACAAACATCGCATAAGTTGTTTGCAACAATATTTTTTGCCACAAAACGTGCATAATACGCCCCACTTCGGTCAACTTTTGTTGCGTTTTTTGAACTGAAACACCCACCCCCAACGTGACCAAATCCGCCATAGGTGTCAACAACAATTTTTCTTCCAACGCAACCACTATCTCCAAACGAGCCCCAAATTGTGAATTTCCCACTTGGATTTATAATATATTCAGTGTCCTTAACTAAATTTTCATATTCACCCAAAACAACATCAACAACATTTTCTTTCACCAAGTTTTTAATTTCACTTTCAGTTAGATTTTCGCCATGAGAAACCGAGATTAAAACTGTTTTAATTGAAATTGGATTGTTATTTTCATATTCCACCGAAACCTGACTTTTGGCATCGGCAAAAAAGTCTTCTCGGGTTTTTCTGAATTTTTCATATTCGCGCATAAGTTTGTGACTTATCAAAATTGGCAGGGGCATATATTCCTTTGTTTCATTTGTTGCATATCCAAAAACTATTCCTTGATCGTTGGCACAAAGTTCTTTTTTGACCACTGCTTGATTTATATCTAGGCTTTGTTCACTAATTTCTTTAATAATTGTAAATTCGTTTTTATATCCAATTTCTTTTAAAATTTCTCGTGCAATTTTTTCATAGTCTATTTTTGCTTTTGTTGTTGCTTCGCCATAAATGAAAAGTTTATCATTTTTAATTGCACATTCAACTGCCATTTGCGAGTTTTCGTCTTGCCTTAGTGCTTCGTCTAAAAAGGCGTCTGCAATTGTGTCGCAAGTTTTGTCGGGGTGACCAATATTCACACTTTCGCTTGTTAAAATTTTCCTTACATCTTCACCTAAAAAGTCACTAAATTTTATTTTTTGTGGTGAATTTTTTGCTTCAAACCAGCAGTGCCCACCAACATATCCTAGTGTTAGGTTGCTATCTATGCCCATAAATGTTCCGCAATCATTTTTTTGAGGCTCAATCAATCCATCACCCCACCTGCAACCATTTTGTTTAGCCCAATTCAAAAAGGCTATTTTTTGTTCTCTGTCTTCTTCAACAAAAAACCAAACTTGTTTGTTATCCTTTAACAAATCTTTTAACTTTTTCATTTTATTCTCCCTAAAAATTATTTCCATAAAGAGAATACAAAAAATCCCATCGCTATCGACGGGATTAAAATTTTCATATTGTTCCCATCGGTCAGCCTTTAGCACCTTGACTTTCGTTAGGTTGCTGTGTGGTCAACGGGGCTGTCCCTCGCACACTCTTTATGGATAAAATAATCATATAACAATATTTGTTTTTTGTCAATCAAATTTTTAAAAATTAAAAAACAATTGAAATTATATTTAAAACTTTAATTTTAATTATCATTTTCGTTTTTCAATGAATTGTTTTCAAGTTTTTCGACACTATTTTCATTTTCTAAAACATTTTCTTTATTTTTTATAGAAATGTTGTCTAAATTTGCAATAGGTTTTTCATTTTTTGATTTTACACTATTCAAAAATGCGAAAATGGTTGATAGAATAAACAAAATCAATGGTGCAACAAGCAAAATTATTCTAAAAATGCCCGGATTAGAACTTATAACGTTCACTAGAACATAAATCAGCAAACTTCCGCACATTATTGTTGCAACAGTCAAAATTATTCCGCCCGACAATTTCTTTTTTTGTGAAAGTATTGCACCAACAATTCCAGCAATTGCGCCAAAAAAGCAAACAGCTCCAAGAATTTGAACAACATAAATCAAAGCAGTGTCTTCACCACCAATTCCAGCCAAAGCAGCAATTAATCCACCAACCCAAAAAAATAATAGGCCAAAACCTAGGCAAAATATGCTTGCAATTAATCCAAGTGTGAATGATAACGTATTTTTTTTCATAATGTTTCCCCCTTTAATCTTATTATAATTATAATTAAATTAAATATTATAGTCAAATTAATATTTGATTTTTCCTTTAAAATTTTAAAAAAATATTTTTTTATTTCCTAAAATTTTACCTATTGACATCTTAATATTTTGCGGTTATAATTTAGTATGAATAAAAATAAACAAAAAGTTGAGGAGCTACTAAAACAAATTACTCCCACAGAAGAAGAATTAAGGCAGAAAGCCGAAGCAAAAAACGAAAAACAAATTTTGCAAAATGTTGACTTAATGTTAAAGCAACACGACGAAGAACGACAACTTATTAAAAAAGCCAACGAGGGTCCAAAGGCAAAGTTTTTTAGAAAGCTAGCAAAACATGCTTGCAACTTTATTTATGGGGTTTCAATATGTTCTGGCATTCTTTCCGCTGGAACAGTGCTAAAACAAACTTATAACAGCAATCGAAGATTTATTAGCACAAGTGGATATACACAACAAATTGCAAAAGAGTTAAACACCGACCTTGGACTTATGAACAATCTTAAGTTCACAGGAATGGAAAACACACAAAAAGGTTTAACACGACTAAAACCAAACATAACAAATAAAATCTATTGTTATATCGACCCGAATGTTCCAAAAGAAGTTAGAAAAAACATTGAAGATTCTCTTGAATATTTCAATGACCTTTTTGACTTTATAAATGATAGATATAACTTTAAACTTTGCAGCAAAGAAAGATATTTGGCACACAAATTTTTAAGCGAATCAACAATTTCTTTTGAAATGAAAACCTCCGAACAACTAGGAGACGTAAACATTCAAGGTCTTAATATGTTAAAACCTAACAAAAATCTTATTTCGCAAATGATAAACAATGTTGATAACGTTTATATCGTAGACTCGTCAATCTATCTAAACGTTGAGGCATTCAAGCAAAGATTAAACGACACTGAACAGCGTTATGTTATCAAACACGAAATTATGCACTCCCTTGGTCTTGGAGATATGTATGACAACGCCTATTTTAATGATGCAAGCATTATGAACGCTGGCTATGACCTGACCGATAACCTTAGTCCTAATGATATGAGATTATTGTTCACGGCATATCACGAAAAACTTGTTCAAAACAACGCAATCGACTACACATATCTAAACAAAGTTAAAACATTGCTTGATAACTATGAAGAGTGGTATTATAAAATGGTCTTTGAATTTTGCAGACCAGCACTAGGAAGTAATCTTAAAAAAATATCAGCATCAGAAATTAATTCAACAATTTTCCAACTACCGGGCAAAAAAGGCTCGCTGCTAGTTAACGACAACAACACTTTTGTTTCCTACTACAACGGCATTGAAACAATGTCAAAAGCTTTTGTTAGTGACGAATATATCATTTGCCCTAATGTTCAAACCGGCAACGGCACAAAATGTTACATTTTAACAAGGGCTGAAAACGGTCAAGTTTATTGCCGAGATTTGATTAGCTATTCCTATTGCCGACCACAAGTTGAACTTGTTAAAAATTCTAATAGCGACGGCCTAGGAGTTATTGTAAAATAAATCAATCTATAACTTTTATTAAAAATTTTTGTTTTAGGAGAGACAATGGTGAAAAATAACTTTGACATTTCAAAATATTTAATAAAACAAAAAATACAAACATTTTATCAATGGGGGAGTAAAAAATTTTACACCTCCGATTTTGTTTTTCTAAAATCCTATGACGAAGTTAAAAACAACAAAAAAAATCAACTTAAAACATTCACCGATTTTGCAGTTGCAAGCGGACTTTCCAGAACAATAAACGTATCCGCAAAAAGTTGGGACGACTACTTTTTTGAAAAAGCAAACATTATGCTTCGTTCTTCAATTGGAGCTTCTAACAGCGGAGTCGTTGACTATCTTAATTTTAACAACGAGCTAAACGAACACACAACATCCTATTCGCACCTTGGCATAACGCCTAGTTTTGCAATAAAAATTCCAGAAAATGTTGAAGATTTAAAAAATCTTAAAGAAAACATATCAAAAATAACTATTGATGGGGTTGAAAGACACATTCTTTCGGCAGGGCAATATCCTTGCTCTCGCGTTAAGGTTGAAAAAAACATTTTCCTTGAAAAATTGTTTCTAAGCCAAAAATTTAGCGAAAAATTTAAACCCACCGGCAACTACTACACCACTGGCAGTCAAACAACGCAATGGTCTAGTTTTTCACCAAAACTTTCACCCGAATTCGAATTTAATGGCGAAAAATATGTCAGAATAAAAGTCACAGATTCCCCGGGGCTAACCTATTCAATCTATCATCAAACACTTCGACCCGATGCCAACAACAAACCTTTTATGCCACTTTCGGGCGACACAATTTGGTGCAAAGTTGAAAATATTGATTTTATCATTGAAAACTACAACAATCTTCCAAAATCAATCAATCCAAATTCAAAAACACTAAAACCAGAAAATAAAATTAGTTTAACAAGTGACAAAATTTTGTTTTCTAGCATTCCATTTTTTGCCGAAACTCAACCTCCATATTGCTCACTTTGGCAAAATTCAACTATTCGTGCTTTTTTGAATAGCGATTCCAACAAAAATTTAAGCATCGACCCCGAAATTTTAAACACTGAAATTTGGGATTTCACCAGAAGCGGATTTTTGTATGAAGCTTTAACAAAAGAAAAAACACCAATTAAAGAATGTTCAATTCCTCCGTTTTGTTCGGTTATTGCAACACATTCTTTCAGTGGTTGTGTTACACTTGAAAAAATCATCATTCCTTCCCACGTGAAACACATAAAAAACTTTGCTTTTTCAAACTTAAATAGCACCGATATTATAATTTATCCAAACAAAAATCTAATCATCGACCACTTTGCCTTTGACACATGCGACTATAAATTCATTTATCTTTCGCTTGAAGATAATAAAATTATTTTAAAACAAAAAGAAGATTTGTTGCTAAACAAAACATGTATGAAACTTGCTTTTGACCCATTCACGCTAAATAATGTTATTAAAGAAAACTATCGCAAAAACTTGATTGATTTAATAAATTTAAAACTTCAAAACAAAATTAAATTTATTCCAAAAGATTATGTTATTAGCAATTTTCCAAACTCGTGCCTAGAAAACTATTTTTTGCACAAAAATCATCACAAATTCCGTGAACTTGTTCAACAAAGCGGAATTTTGACGCACGAACACGAACCATTAAGAACAAACTCACTTTTGTCGCTTATGAACATCTATTTTGCTCTTGGTGGTTTCTCAAAAAAAGAGTCCGACCGAGAAAAAGCTTTTCAGTATGCGTCAAAATATATTATTCCAAGCAAAAATTTAATTCAATCGCAAGGTCATCTTAATCATCTTTGCTCGCTTTGTGACCACTTTGGTTCTTTCAAACTAAGTGGCGAATTTAATCCAACATTTGCAAAGTTCTTTATGAAATATTATCATAAAAACAATAATTTCCTTGACGACGACGTTCTTGGCGAAAGTTATCTTGCACGAGCACACAACAATTTTGCAACGATTTTAAAATTCTATCCACACAAAGTTGTTAACACAAACAACAGACAAAACATTTTATCACCAAACTTTGTTATGGCAAATTGCGAACTTGTGGAATATACTAACGTTGATGAAGGAAACGACGAACTTGCTATGCTTGTTGGCCGATATGGCTACTCACAAGCCCAGTTTGACCGAATTCAACAAGTTTTCAACACAGCAAAAACTTTGAAAGATAGTTATATCATCAAAGCCGATAAGTCCGACGACAACGACCCAATTTCGTTTAGAATTTTGAAAAAAAATGACCCACTTGGCTTTGTTTTAGGAAATATTACAAACTGTTGCCAAAAATTCGGGAGCATAGGAGAGTCGTGCGTTATCGACGGCTATGTCAACCAAAACGCCGGTTTTATTGTTTTTGAAGAAAGGGGCAGAAACCCCGATGGCTCGTTTTCGGGCGAAGATGTCATTCTAGGTCAGGCCTACATTTGGTATGACCCCGAAACAAAAACTATTTGTTTCGACAATGTCGAGGTGCCTCAATCGCTTGTTGTTAAACTTGAATTAAACAGAATGAACAATCAACAAATCACCTCTAAATCTTTTATAGATGCCATAAAAAAATCGGCCAAAAAAATTGTTGACGCAATGAATCGCGAAGGTCACGAAGTTAATCGTGTTACTATTGGAACAAGTTATAACAGCCTAGATTCAGAATTTAGAGATACGTTTAAAGAAATCACAAACGAAAAAAAACTTGCTCGACATCGTTCATATTCCGGCTATACCGACGCAGCAGACGGGCAATATATTGTGCTAGAATATCACAACAGAACAAAACATATTAAAAAGAATATTATCGAAAAAATCGCAACTGGTTTCAATTATTTAAACAGTTTAAAGAACACATCAAATTCGGATATGTTAAAATAGAAGGGAAGAAAAATGGAAAAAGAAAAAATTGAATTCTATAAAAAATTGCTTAATGAAAAATTGCTGGAATTAAAGTCTCTTGAAAAAGAAAAGAAAAAAATAATTTCAGCTTATTCTCAATCAAAAAATTTTGAAGAAATTGAAAAAGCAATGCAAAATAGCGTTAAAAAATATGAAAACTTACTTTGTGAAGTTGATAAAATCTTAAATAAAATCAGTTCACTTAACTAAATTTTCTTTTATTTTAACAAAACAAAAACAAACTTAATAAAACATCAAATTGCAAGGAGCATAACCCACGGCACTTGCAATTTTTGTTTTCCCTTTGACAAAAATCTTCTTTAATGGGAACAACAACTGTCACACGTCGTCTTCGCTTGCCATTTTGCCTAATTTTAACAAAAAGTTCATTACTTTTAAATTTATATTCCCTATTTTTTGCTTGGCACGTAAGTTCCGATTGAAATTTTATAATTTTTTCCATCAATTCACCACCACATTAAATTTTATCACCACTTGGTCGTTTAAATTAAGGTCTTTAACGGAAAATCCAGTCACTGGGTTATATCCACTTTTTGTTTCGCCGTCGATTGTAACACTATTTTCAACAAAAGTAACATCGGCCGGAAGTGGGTCTTTAAACATAACATTTGTAACTGCCAAATTTCCATCATTTCGTATTGTATGTTCAAAAACTAATGTTTGCCCCTTAATTGCCACAGTGGCACTTGAACTTTTGTTTATGCTAACACTCACATAGTCTAGGTTAATAACCAACGTGTTAGAATTTTCTTTTATATCAGTTGAAGTGTCGGTGTTATATGTTATTTCAGAAAGCATATTTATAACATCGGTTTTTGGGGCGTCATCCACCACCAAAACATAGGTTATAGTTGTTTCAGCTTTTGATAAAATCGAATTCGGAAGAGTAAATCCAACATTTGGGTCAAAACTTTCATATTTCGTCCCGTCAATTTCAACACTACCTGTTTTTATTTTCCCGTTTGCACTTATAAATTCTTTTATTCTAATATTTTTAATTTCAAGTGTGCTATTGTTAGTTAGTTTCAAAATTTGCTTAACTTCTTCACTATTTGTTGCCGTTAGTTTTTCACTAGAACGAGTTTTTACAAAACCAGTTGTCAAATTTTCTGTTTTTGTTG
>CAYXET010000030.1:0-8058 GCA_964464025.1 uncultured Christensenella sp.
AAGCAAAATTAGTTTAGCACTTTTTTGATAAAATTGCAAACTTAAAATCAAACTTTTCTATTGCAAAAATTATAATAAAACAGCAAAAATTTTTAAAAATATAATTATAGCATTTTTTAGAAAATTAGATGATAAATGTCGGCAATAATAACAAGCCCAAACAAAAGAATTAATCCAACTGTATGAATTGTGTTCTCCACGCTTTGTTTTATTGGCTTTCCTCTTATCCATTCAATTGTTGTGAACACCATTTTAGAGCCGTCTAGTGCCGGAATTGGAAGCAAATTAAACACGGCAAGGTTTGCGGCCAAAAGTGGCAAAAGCACCAAAAAGTTGCTTGCTCCTTGCATTGTTAGGGTTGCCATCATTGAAATTGTTGTTATTGGCCCACCAAGATTGCTAAGTGTGCTTGCGCCCATTTGACCACTAATCAAAAGCCAGAATAGGCCAAGAATTTTCCACGCCAAAGCAAAAGTGAAAGGAACGCAAAGTTTCAAACTATCCCAAAAACTATATCTTTGACTTGTCATATTAATTCCAAGTTTAATTTCGCCATTTGTGTCTTTAAAAAATTCTAGCGTAACTTCTTTTTTTTCTTCGCCACGAATAACTGTTGCCGTGATTGTGTCGCCTTCGTTATATCCACTAATTAGCGTAGTAAAATCATTTCCGTTAATAAAACTAACCTCTTTGCCGTTAACGTGTGTTACGATATCGCCCACATTAAGACCAGTGGTTTGATTTTGAATTTGACCATTAACCTCATTAATTTTTGTAATTTTTGGAATGTCGTAACCAACACTAACAAGCAAAACAAACGAGAAAATAATGGCACTTAGAAAGTTGAAAAATGCCCCAAAAAACAAGACAATAAGTCTTTTCCAAGGTTTTTGATTTAAAAAGCTTTTTTCGTTGCCTGTGTCTTGTTCTTCTCCGTCAAAAGCACAATATCCACCAAGAGGAACGGCGCGAATAGAAAACTTCTCCCCTGTTTTTTTGCTTGTTTTTGAAAACAACGCTGGACCAAAGCCAATTGAAAATTCGTTTATTTTAAATCCAAGCATTTTGCCTGCTGTATAGTGCCCAAATTCGTGGATTGTAACCATCAAAAGCAACACAACAACGGCTAATAAAATGTATAATACTATCAAAACATCTCTCCTAGAATTTTTTAAAAATAATAATATTCTATTTTAGAATTTTATTTCAAACCTGTTATATTCTATTTTAGAATTTTATTTTAAACCTGTTATATTATATTTTAGAATTTTACTTCAAAATAATTATATTCTATTTTAGAAAATAAATAACATAAAAAACAACAATGTGAAGAAAACACAAAAACTTATTCCGTCTAGCCTATCCATAAATCCGCCGTGCCCGGGGAAAATTGAAGAATAATCTTTCGTTCGTGCTTCCCTTTTCAAAATAGAAGCAAAAATGTCACCAATTTCACTTATAACAGATGCTAAAATCGTGTAGATTGCAATTATATATGCTGGGACTTGCGCTTCAATTAACCCGCAAGAAACGAAAATTCCATACACGCCAAACCCGCATATAACCCCACCTAAAATTCCGCCAATAGCACCCGAAATTGTTTTTTTAGGGCTAATTAGTGGGCAAAGTTTAGGCCCTTTTAGGGTTGAACCAACAAGATAGGCGAATGTGTCGGTTGCAATGGTCAAAACTAGTGGAAACAACAACAAAAATAAGCTAAAATCTATGTTCCCAAATTTTGTAACACCAAGATAAGAAAAATCGTTTATGTGGTTGAAAAAATAAAGCGAACTTAAAATAAATGATGGATAAAACATCAAAAAACTAGTCAAAATAACTTTATTTTTGCAGTAACTTGCAAAAGTTTTTGTTGATTTTTCACTTTCATAGTTTTCTTTTAGTGATTTTTTAAAACAAAATGTCAAAATTATGTCGACAATTGTCAATAAAACAATCAATCCTAGCATAATTAGCAATGTGTATTCTATTTTAATGTTATAGTTGTAGCAAATAAAGAATGCAATGAAACTTAGAACGGGATAGATTGTGATGATTAGCCCATTATTTATTCTTCCGCTTCTGTTAAACACTCTTGCCACTTCATTTGCGCTAATGATAATCACCACGCATAAGCAAGCATCAAAAATGAAAAGACTAACAAATTGTCTTAGCACAAAAATTAATGCCACTGATAGTGTTAAAATTAGTGCAGTAATTGCTCTTTGTTTCATATATTAAACTTCCATAATTTCTTTTTCTTTTTCTTGTGTCATTTTATCAATTTTATTGATATATTCGTCCAAAATTTTTTGAACTTCATTTTGTGCCACTTTTTCAGCATCTTCTGTGATTAAATTGTCTTTTTTTAATAGTTTAAGGTTGTCTATTGCGTCTCTTCGTTCATTTCGAGCGCTAACCTTCACTTCTTCACTAATTTTCTTTGCTTGTTTAACAAGTTCTTTTCTTCTTTCTTCAGTTAGAATTGGGAAAACTAGCCTGATAACCTTTCCGTCGTCGTTAGGATTAATTCCAATGTTGGCCTCGTTAATTGCCTTCACGACTTCTTTTATCATACTTTGGTCCCAAAGCGAAATTAAAAGCATTCGTGGTTCTGGAACTGAAATGTTTGCCATTTGATATAGTGGAGTTGGTGTGCCGTAGTAGTCAACTAAAACTTTGTCTAAAATTTTAGGGTTTGCCCGCCCTGCCCTAACAGATGAAAATTCACTTGACAAGTGATTTATAACTTTTTCTAATCTTTTTTTTAATTCGTCATATACTTCTTTTTGATTTGTCATAAAAAAACTCCTTAATTTTTTATTATATATAAATTTTACTAAATTGATAAAAAAATAGCAACCTTTTTTTTAATTTTGTTTCATATTGTTTTTAAATTTTTAAAAGTTTAAAATTTTTGCACCCAATTTTAACAAAACTATTGAATTCACCTTATTTTTATGATAATATAAACATATAAAAAGGAGCTATTATGACTAGAAAGATAATAAAAAATGCAAAATGCGCAAAATGTGCAAAAAATGTCGAATATTCTGTTGTGATTAATGAAGAAAGCGGCTTGACACTTTCGGCCTACAATCTTTTCAAAACAGTAAATTTGAATATGTGCCCACATTGTGGCTATGTTAATGAAGACTTGGAAGTTGACAACGAAATGTTTTCAAACTGCTGCTATTGCAAAAAATCAATCAAAACGCGAGAAGACAAAATTGCTTTGCTTGCGTGCCATCACAAAAATTTGATTAATCCACTTGACAAATTGCGAACAAAAGCGAATGAATTCGCTCTTGAAAAATATTCGTTTAACAAATATTTGTCGGAAAATTACAGAACAAATGACGAGGAAATTTTGAAAAATCTTGATGTTTTGAAAAATCGAATGGAAACTTCAGCAAACGAAATTTTGAAATTGATAGACGAAAATGAAAAATCCGATTTAATAACTTGCCTTCAAATTGAAGTTTTGGCTTGTTTGGGCAACACGAAAAAGGCCGAAAGTCTATTTTCAAAAATAAATCCAGCAGCCGACTTATCAGAAGAATTACAAAAATGTATTATGCTAGGGGGAAATGATTAATGCTTCAATTTTATGACCAAATAAAATCTAAACAAGGTTTTGTTGACCTTCACGTTCACACAAATGACAGTTATGGAATAGAATATAACTCGATGAATTTAACTCCAGAAGAACTGCTTGAAAGTGTTTATCTCTACACAGAAAAAAATAATTGTCCAGCAACTTTTGCCTTAACAGACCACAACAATATTAACGGGAACAAAAAAATTCTAGACATTATAAACTCTGATAAAGAAAAATATAAAAATGTTCATTTCATTCCCGGTTGCGAATTCACTTGCAACGCTGCTTCACTTGGAACAATCATAAATTCCGAGGGGCATATTAAGAGCATTTTCTCAAAATTCCACGTGCTTGCCTACGGTTTTGACGTTAACAACGAAGGTTTGTTGTTTCTTAGCAAATTGCATTCAACCGAGTTTAAAAACATAATCACAGTTAAAACAAACAAAGGAAAATTGTCTGTTTCTGCGGGTGCCTATGTTATGGCAATCAAAGTTATTTTGAAAGACCATGGCTACGACTTTCCTCTTTCTAGTTTCTATGACGTAAATCTAACAACAATTGGTTTTAAGGAACAAACATATATCAATTATCTTTTAAAATATATCAAAAAGTTTGCTTTGCCCGAAGATGTTATGAGCGAAATTGAAATCCAACTTCAAAAACGTAATTTGATTGACCTTGGTCGTGTTGATGTTATGGAAGTTATGAATTTGGTTGAAAGTGCTGGCGGACATTGCGTGCTTGCTCACCCGGCTCTACTAAAAGTGGGTAAAACTGCAATTAACAGTTGGCCTGATATTTTGAAAAAATTAAGACCATATTTTCGTGCTAACAACATTATCATTGCAAACGAAAATGATTTTGGCGAAGTGGCAATTAAATATGCAACACATCGTCTAAGCAAAAACGCATCTTATCACGGGAAAAAATTAAACGGAATTGTTGGAATAGAAGCTTTACACTACACTTCAATGACAGATTTCAAACGACTAAACGCAATTTTAACTTCGGCAAAACACGGAAAGTTATATTTAACTTGTGGCAGTGATGCTCACGGAGAGTTAAAAAAGAGTATGCTTTCGCGTTTTATGAGTGAAAAAGATATGGAAGACGACAGCTATAACAACGTTGTTTGCAACAAATGCTTGTTTGCTGACAAAATTTTAGATGGTTCAATAAAAGAAAATCTAACTTGCGAAGTTCCAATAGTAAATCAATTCGAGTTTTTGGGAACATACAACGAAAAAGAAACGAAAATTTCATTAAAAGACCTATATGAACACGCTAAAAATGGTCAACTAATTGGCAAAATTAAAACTGGTCAACATCTAAGCGAAGCTAATCACGCAGTTTCTGATAGTGGTCACGTTCAAGACACTGGGATGCTAAGATAAAAAATAATAAATAAAGGCTTGAAATTTTAAAGCAAAAAAAAGGAGTTATTCAAATAACCCCTTTTTTGTATAACTTTATTAATTTTGACCTTTAAAACGTATAGAAATCTTTTTAAATTCGTTTTATTTTCTTAAATTTTTAGAATTTTAATATTAACATTTTTTAATATTTCCAGTTGTTTTTAATTTTTATAACTTCTTTTAAAAAATATATCTTTTTATTGAGTGATTTAAAACTAAAATCATATTTTTTTTGATTTTTTAACATAAAATTAATCGAAATTACAAATTTTAATATCTTAATTTTAATATCTTAATTTAAATTTTTTAATATTTAAATTTTTTTTATATTTTAATTTCATAATATTTAAAATTTAGTTCCAATTGTTTGTGTTTGGGTGCAAAAATTTGCTAAAAATTCTTGCACTTTCAAGTCGAAGTCTTTCATCTTCGCTAGAATTTATTTCTTCAATTTCATTTTCATTTTTATTTTCACTAATTTCGTCGTCATCATCAAACAAAGCATCGCCCATAGTCAAAAGTGAATTTTTGCTTTCGTTTTCTTCATTTTTTTCTTGTTGTTTTTTAATTTTTTCTTGTTTTTTGTTGTAATCTAAAATCGCGTTATGAATTCCTTCAATTGCTAAATTTATGTAAACTAACTTGTCTTCTCTGATTTCGCTAATTTTTTCTAAAATTTCTTCGCCCGTAATTTTATTTGCTTCCAAAACACTTTTTCCTTTGCAAACCTCACAAGTAATGTCCGACACGGCAATTGCTGCAACGCCACCAAAAGTTTTGAATTTTGCGTCAACAATAATTTCGTTTTCGATTTTAAGATAAAAACGCATAATTTCGCCAAGTTTTGTTTCAATCGCTTCTCCAGTTCCGTCGGCGCCCTTAATTAACCCCGCATTTGTTGGATTCGAAAATCGTGCTAAAATTTCTTTACAATACATTATTTTCTTCCTCCCTTTAACGCAACTGGCGAAATATCTCGCAATTTGTCGATAATTTTAACGAGTTTTTCAACAACATAGTCAATATCGCTTTTTGTTGTAGATTTTAAAATTGAAAATCTAATTGAGCCGTTAATGAGTTCTTTTTGAACACCCATTGCCATTAAAACATGGCTTGGTTCTAGTGACCCACTTGTGCAAGCACTTCCTGCCGAAACGAAAATTCCTTCCATATCAAGCATTGTCAACACACTTTCACTTTCAACGCATTCAAAACTTAAATTCAAAATGTGTGGCAATCGTTGGTGAAGATAACCATTAAATTTAACTCCCTTAATTTTGCTTAAAATTTCGCTTTGCAAATAGTCTCTTAAATTTTTAAGTTTCAAGTTTGTTGCGTGCATATCACGAGTTGCAATTTCAACGGCTTTTCCAAACCCCACAATTGCAGGAGTGTTTAGCGTTCCGCCACGCTTAGCACGTTCTTGATTTCCGCCAAAGATTAGGTTATTAATTAAAGTTCCCTTTTTAACATACAAGCAACCTGCGCCTTTTGGCCCGTAAATTTTGTGGCTAGACAAAGTTAGCGCATCAATTCCAATTTCTTCAACATTCAAATCTATGTGTGAAAACGCTTGAACGCAGTCGGTATGAAAAATAACCCCTTCTTTTTCGTGACAAGTTTGAGCAATTGCTCTTAGGTGTTGAATTGTTCCAACTTCGTTGTTTGCTGCCATAATGCTAACCAAAATTGTGTCATCACAAAGATAGTGCATAAGTTCGGAAAGTTTAACAACCCCGTTTTCGTCAACATTAAGATATGTAACTCTAAAACCTTCTTTTTCAAGTTCTTTGCAAGTGTTTAGCACGCTGTGATGCTCGATTTTAGAAGTGATGATATGATTTCCTTTTGCTTTGTTTGCATACGCTAATCCTCTAATTGCCCAGTTGTTGGCTTCTGTTCCGCCCGAAGTGAAATATATTTCGCTAGGTTTTGCGTTAATTGCTTTTGCAATTTTAATTCTTGCTTCGTCAACTTTTGCACAAGCGTTTTGGCCAAGCAAATGAAGGCTTGCAGGGTTGGCAAAATTACTGTTAAACATTGGCATCATTTCTGCCAAAACTTCGCTATTAACATAGGTTGTTGCAGCTGAATCTAAATATACTTTTCTTTCCATAATCTCTCCTTTTTAAAGTATAAAACTTAAAAATTATTTTGTCAATACCGAGTTTAAGATTTTATCATATTCAAAATAAAATCTTTGTTTTTTAGTCCGATTGATTTCTGAATTTCTTCGCCATTTTTAAACAAAATTAAAGTTGGTATGCTCAAAACCCCAAATTTTTTGGAAAGTTCAAAATTTTCGTCAACATCAACTTTACAAATAATTTCGTCATCCAAACTTTTGTTAACTTCTTCAAGAATTGGTGCCATCATTTTGCAAGGCCCACACCAAGAAGCGAAAAAATCGACCAAAACAGTGTTTTTTTCTTCATATACAATTTTGTTAAATTCTTCTTCATTAATTAATCTAATTTCTTTCATAAAAAATCTCCTTTACTTATTATTATTTCAAATTTTTTGCAATTAAAACTCAAATTTTAAACGGCTCAATTTTCATTCATTTCTTTTTTGATAATTTCATTAATCACAAAGCTTACAATTGTTGCCCCACACAAAGCGATGTTATAGCACATTGAAAGCACTTTTGTTTTGTCTATGTAATTATTATCGCTTAGCGTG
This sequence comes from uncultured Christensenella sp., assembly GCA_964464025.1. Lineage (GTDB taxonomy): Bacteria > Bacillota > Clostridia > Christensenellales > UBA1242 > UBA7868. Next base: position 7,699 of record CAYXET010000030.1, read on the forward strand.
TTTGGCGCACAAACAATAAGTTTTTTTATTTTTCTTCTCCGCATATAAACGCGAATTTTCCGTGCAAAAACATCGTTTTTAACATCAAAAATGCTTTTGATTTCATAGGAAGTTGTTTTATATCTATTCCCCGCCCCCGAAGATGAAATTAACCTTAAATTGTGATTGTTGCAATATTCAATAAGGGCAATTTTGCTTTTAAAACTGTCAATACTATCGATTATATAGTCATATTGCTCAAAATTAAATTCTTCAAGGTTTGTTTCTGTAACCTTTTTGCAAATTGTTTTTAAGTTGAGTTTTGGATTTTACTTTTCAAAAAATATATGGTATGTTTGATGAAGGAAAAAAATAAGGAAA
>CAYXET010000031.1:0-7904 GCA_964464025.1 uncultured Christensenella sp.
GCATCAACTGCTTCTTGCAACATTCTTTTTTCATTACGAACAATAACGTCGGGAGCACCAATTTCTAGTAGTTTTTTCAATCTTAAATTTCGATTGATAACACGTCTGTATAGGTCATTTAGATCGCTGGATGAAAATCTTCCACCGTCTAGTTGAACCATTGGCCTTAAATCGGGCGGCAAAACTGGGATGCAATCCATAATCATCCATTCTGGACGGTTTCCGCTTTGAAGGAAACTTTCCATAATCTCATATCTTTTGATGATTTTTAGGCGTTTTTGACCCTTGCTTGTTGCCATTTCGGCCTTTAAAATTCGACATTCTTCTTCAAGATTAATTTCTTTTAGAAGTTGTTTTATTGCTTCTGCGCCCATAGAGGCTTTGAAGCTGCCAACACCATATTTTTCAATAGCGTTTCGATATTCTCTATCTGTGATAACTTGTTTCTTTTCAAATTCTGTGTTACCCGGGTCAATTACGATGTAGTTAACATAGTATAACACTGCTTCCAAATTTTTTGAACTAATGTCTAGGCATTGCCCAATTTTAGAAGGGTTTATTTTGAAAAACCAAATGTGAGAAACGGGGGTGGCTAACTCGATGTGTCCCATTCGTTCTCTTCGAACTGAACTTACTGTTACCTCTACACCACATTTATCACAAACAACGCCTTTATAGCGAATTCTTTTGTATTTTCCACAATGACATTCATAGTCTTTTCTTGGCCCGAAAATTCTTTCACAAAAAAGTCCATCACGTTCTGGCTTTTGTGTTCTATAGTTAATAGTTTCGCTTTTTGTAACTTCACCATAAGACCATTCTCTTATTTTTTCTGGAGAAGCTAGGCCAATCTTCATTGCATAAAAATTGCTTAATTCAAACATTTATTTTACCTCTTAATTAATTTTTTTGTGGTGAGATTTTATTCTTCATCGTCAAAATCGTCAAATAAATTAGATTCATCAAATTCATCTTCAACCGTTTCTTCTTGTGCATTTTCTTCTAGAGAAGATAAGTTAAATACATCTTCGTCTATATCTAACTCTTTAAGCTCTTCCGAAATATTCTTTTGAATATTCATATTTGGCTCTGTTGGAGCAATATCGTTAACGTTAATCTCTTTGTTATTTTCAGTTAGAATTTTAACGTCTAGACCAATTGATTGTAGTTCCTTAACCAAAACTTTAAATCCTTCTGGAACACCCGGTTCTGGGATAGGTTCGCCTTTAACAATCGCTTCATAAGTTTTTGTTCTTCCAATATAGTCATCGGATTTAACTGTTAACATTTCTTGAAGAAGGTGACTTGCACCATAGGCTTCTAGCGCCCAAACTTCCATTTCACCGAATTTTTGTCCACCAAACATTGCCTTTCCGCCAAGTGGTTGACGAGTTACTAGTGCATATCCACCAATACTACGTGCGTGAATTTTAGTTTCACTCATGTGTTCTAGTTTGATCATATACATTGTTCCAACGGTTACTTTGTTTTCGAAAGGGTCACCTGTTCTTCCGTCGAATAGTTGGAATTTACCATCTTCTGGAAGTTTGTTTTCTTTTAACAATTCTTGAATATCTTCTCCGGTTGCTCCATTAAAGCTTGGAGTTGCAACTTTCCAACCAAGAGTTTTTGCAATTAGCCCTAGATGAACTTCCAAAACTTGACCAATGTTCATTCGGGAAGGAACGCCTAGTGGATTTAGCACAATGTCTACTGGTTGACCATTTGCCATAAATGGCATATCTGCTTCTGGTAACACACGTGACACAACGCCTTTGTTTCCGTATCTTCCGGCCATTTTGTCACCAACTGAAATCTTACGTTTTTTTGCAATAAACACTTTAACAAGTGTGTTAACGCCCGGGTCTAATTCGTCTTTATTTTTTCTGCTGAACACTTGAACGTCAACAACAATTCCGCCGCTTCCGTGAGGAACTTTCAAACTGTTGTCTCGAACTTCACGTGCTTTTTCGCCAAATATTGCTCGAAGCAATCGTTCTTCTGGAGTTAATTCTGTTTCACCTTTTGGTGTTACTTTTCCAACAAGATAATCTCCGCTTCGAACTTCGCTTCCAATTCGAACAATACCATTTTCATCTAGGTTTCGAAGCATTTCTTCAGAAACATTCGGAATGTCTCGAGTGATTTCTTCATCACCAAGTTTTGTGCTTCTTGCTGCACATTCTTCTTCTTTTAGGGCAATTGATGTGAAAGTGTCTTCTCGAACTAATTTTTCACTAATCAAAATTGCGTCTTCATAGTTATAACCTTCCCAGTTCATAAAGGCAATTGTCACGTTCTTTCCAAGTGCTAGTTCACCATTTTGTGTTGAATAGCCGTCGGCAAGAACATCACCAATTTTAACCATTTCGCCTTTTTTAACAATTGGTTTATGACTATAACATGTTTCTTTGTTTGTTTTCTTAAATTTTGTTAAGTTATAGGTGTGGAATTCTCCGTTGTTTTTCTTCACAATAACTTTGTTTCCGTCAACATAACTTACAACACCATCTTCTTCACACAAAACCATTGCGCCACTATCGATGGCAATTTTGTGTTCTATTCCCGTTCCGATGATAGGAGATTCTGCACGAAGTAGTGGAACTGCTTGTCGTTGCATGTTACTTCCTGTTAGGGCACGAACTGTGTCGGTGTTTTCTAGGAATGGAATAAGTGATGTGATTGCAGAAATGAATTGACGAGGAGAAATGTCCATATAGTCAACTTGTGTTGGAGGCAATTCATACAAAATTCCCTTCTTTCGGCACAAGATTTTTTCATTTAAAAGTTTTCCGTCTTCGTCGGTTGGTTCAACTGCTTGACAAATGTAGTATTTTTCTTCTTCGCCGGCCATCATATAGGTGATTTCTTTTCCAACTTTTCCAGTTGTTTTATCAACCTTTCTATAACCCGTTTCGATAAAACCATATTCGTTAACTTTTGCATAAGTTGCAAGACCATTTATTAGACCAATACCATTTCCTTCTGGGGTTTCAATAGCACAAATTCTTCCGTAGTGAGAATAGTGAACGTCACGAACTTCAGCACCAGCACGGTCCTTTTTAATTCCTCCCGGCCCTACCGCAGAAATTCTACGTTTGTTCGTTAGGGTTGTTACTGGGTTAAAGTCTTCAGCGAACTGACACAATTGGCTTGAAGACAAGAAGTCTTTCAAAAGTTTGTTAACAAATCTTGGTCCAACAAGTGTTGTTGGAGTCATTTCGCTAAGTTCGTGCGATTGCATACTCTCACGAATGTTGTCTTTAAGTTTGTTAACACCTTTTCGGAATTCATTACACATTAATTCGCCAACAGTTGCAATTCTTCTGTTTTCAAGGTGGTCAATATTATCAACTTTCCCAAGTCCACAAGTTAGGTCGATAACATAGCTGATAACAGCCAAAATGTCGTCTATGGTTAAGTGAGTTGTGATTAATTCTCGCGCATTTTGTCTTATTGCTTCCAATCGTTTTTCTTTGGTTTTGTTTTCTTCCAAAATTCGTTTTAATAGTGGATAATAAACAAGTTCATTAATTCCAAGTTCTTCTTCAACGCAAGGGAAAATATTTGAAAGTTTCACACGAGCATTTCCGATGATTTTGTGCGGATTTCCTTCGTGTAAAATGTAAACTTCATTAATTCCTGCATCTTGAATTTTATAGGCAACGTCTTTTGAAATGATTTCACCTTTTGTTACCAAAACTTCGTCTTTTACTTTTATATCTCCAGCACTAACTTTGCCAGCAATTCTTCCTGCTAGACCTAGTTTTTTGTTATATTTATATCTTCCAACCCTGCTAAAATTATAGTAAGCATTGCTGAAAAATGTGTCGTGCAAGTATTGTCTTGTTGCTTCGGCACTTGGAACTTCTGCCGGTCTTGTTTTCTTGGCAATTTCAATCAAACAATCTTCTTCGGTTTCTTGAGGTTCTTTTTCTAGGGTGTTAACAATTAATCGGTTTTCATCAAACAATTTTAAAATTTCTTCTTTTGTTAATCCACATGCTCTTAAAAAGACTCCCGCACTAACTTTGCTGGATGCATTGATGTTAAATTTTAACGTTTCTGTGTTTCCTAATTCAATTGAAAGACGTGTTCCACGCGGACTGAACATATTAGCTTCAATAATTTGTTTTCCGGCTTTGTCGTATTCGCTTGAAAAATAGACAGATGGTGATTTTACAATTTGGCTGATAACAATTTTTTCAACGCCGTTTGCAATGAAATATCCCTCGTTTGTCATTATTGGAATATCGCCCATATAAACTTCTTGTTCAATAACTTCTCCTGTTTCTTTCAAAACAAGACGTGCTTTCACTTTTAAAGGCATTGTGTAGGTCAATCTGCTTTTTCTGCAATCATCTTCTGTGTGTTTAATGTTTGGCTCTAGCCTGTGTTCTAGGAAATATAGTTCAGCCTTATCAGAATAGTCAACAATAGGAGAAAATTCTTCCAAGACCTCCTTAATTCCATTTGTTAAAAACTCTTTGTAAGGGTCTTTTTGAATTTGCAATAGATAAGGCATTGGTGCAGTCTCATCTACTTTGGCAAAACTATATCGAACAGATTTGCCGTAGTTAACTTTCTTCACTTTTGGTTTTTCGTGCATTAATTTTACTCCTTCCTTGCTAGTTTTAAATTCTATCGCCAAAAACATTCATTCTTTTTGCGACGCGACAAAAAATCACTACTCGTAGTTCATAATATGTTAACACACAAAAAGCAAGATGTCAATATTTTTAAAATAAATTTTCAACTTTTTTGAAAAATTTTAAATATTTTTGCTGTTTTTTCTTTACATTTTAATGTTTTTATCTCACACACAGCAGTCCCTTTTACAACCAAAGAAAAGATTGACTTAATAACACCCGATATTTTTATCACCTAATTTAAATTATTGGTAATTAAAATTGTAGAGAATTATTATTAATTAAAAATAAAATTAAGATAAATTAAATAAAAAACAATTTATTTTTTCGCATCTAAAATTTGGCATATATATTATGTAACTAATAGAATATATAATATAATAACATATTTAAATAAACGCAAAAATAAAAAAGTGAACTAGAATTTGTTCTAGTCCACTTTTTTATTTGGTTTTAACGCTTGTTTATAACTTGAATATTTTCCTCTCCTAAGTTATTGCCATAAACGGTTGAGTTTTCGCCAATAAATCCGGCAATTTGACCAACATTTTCAACACTTGCTCCATTTTGAACAATGTTCATAACAATCAAGGTTTTATCCCCTGTTGACATATTAAGATCAATATTATTTTTTGCCTTATTTTGGCATTTGTTTATAATTGCTTCATTCAAGTTTGCTCCGCAAATAAAGCCCGCATAAACTGTTGAAAGTTTAACATTGCTTTGTGCAAGATTTTCAACATCTGTTAAAGCAAAATAAATTAACGCATTATTTTCGCAATTCAACAAGCCTGTTCCGCTTAGACCAATGTTTTGGCCACATATTCCACCAACATAGTTTAACGCAACTTTGGTTGTTATATTTTTTGCAACACAAACTATTCCACCATAGGTATTACAATTTGCAATGTAACCTTCGTTTATCGCACAAACTATTCCCGTTGTGTTAACAGAATTAGAATAGTTTATTATAAAGTTTGCACTAATGTTTAAATTCATAATTTGCGCGTTTGCTCCAACATATCCAAACAATCCAAACGTGCTTGAATGATTATACTCGTCAACATTAAAATATGTTAGTCCGTTTATAAAATAATTCCCGCCGTTCAAAACGCCATCAAACTTGTTTGTGCTGTCGCCAATTGAATTGAACTCTTTTCCTGTTGCTTCAATGTTATCTATAACTGAAACATAAACATTTGTTTTGCCACTGGCCACAATAGATTGTAATTCTCGAACTCCACTGATTGAGCCAAGAAGATAAGGGCTATCAAACGTTCCTTCACCTTCAAGTTTTAAGGTGTTAACGTTGTTTGTTTGTTTTAGTGTTGGAAGACTATTTTCGGATAGAATTTGAGGAATATCAAATGTGCTCTTGCTCCAATTTTTAAAGATTTCAAGCCCGATTTTTAATTCACCATTTGCATCTTTTTCAATTTCGGTTGCACACATATTATTTTTTTCTTGTGTGGTTTGAACAAGTTCTGACACATCCAAACTATCAGCATTGTTTGCACCAAAGTCGGATAAAACATATTCTTTTATCGTGCCGTTTACTTCTGTGCTAAGTTTATAACCTTTAAAATAGTTATTATGTGTGATATAACTATTTTTTGTTGCAAGCGAAACTGTTCCGTCTAGGCTTTCACTTGTGTTATGTGCAACACCAATGATTGCACCAATATATTTTCCGTCTGCTTTCAAGTGTTCTATCGAAGCATCACCATAACTATTAAAAGCAACAGCATTTGCAATGTAGATAATATTGTTTGTTTTGATTGTTTGGTCAAACAAATTATCAATATCATCAGTTGCGTTTTGGATTTTCAATTCGGTTTTTGCATTTGCAAACAATTCTCTACGTGCACTAAAACCAATTATTCCTCCAATTGCACGATTTGCATAAACATCACCCAAACTGATAACACTGCTGAACGCTCCACCAACTGAAATCCCACAAATTCCGCCAGCCGAAATCGTTTGCTCGTTTGTGCCAATAACCGGTGCCCTGCTAATTGAATTCACAATTGTTCCAGAATTGTTAAATCCTACAATTCCACCAATAAATTTAACATTGTTTTTAAAATAACTTATAGCGTTGTTGTCACTGAATGTTTCAGCACGAGAAATATATCCGCGATTTTCACCAACAATTAGCCCTGCCGAATAAGTTGCATTAACATAGGCTATATCATTAAGATAAACTTTAACATTATCAACCCCACTATTTTCGCCAATCAATCCAAAAGCAAGACCGGAAATTTTTCCGATTGTTTTTGAAGATTCAACCACAATATTTCTTATTGCTTCGTTGTTAGATGCCGATTTATTCACATCAACAACGCCACAAATTCCGCCCGAATAAGAAACTTTTGAAATGTTACCTTCTAACGTTCCTTGATTGTAACTTGCTGAATATAGATAGTTTTCTTCCAAACTTTGACTTGCATAGTTAGAGTTTGTTGAAATGTTAGAATAAAGATTGATTAGTTTTGAATCGCCTATTGCAAGACCAACAATTCCACCAACAATATTTTTGCCTTGGCAAATAACATTTTCACCAATAACATTAACGTTGCAGATTGTTGCATTGTTCACAATTCCGGCAAGAGTTCCAACAATTCCAACAGCGTTTGCATAAACTTCTAGCGGCTCTATTGTTAAGTTTTTGACAACCGGAGTTAAATCGGATTGATATTTTTCAATCTTCGAGAAAAGCCCAAACGCGTTGTTTTGTTTACCAAAAGTGTTGTCGCTAATATAGTCAGACGGTGCAGAAATGCTTATTCCTGAAATTTTTAGACCATTTCCATCTAATTTCCCGCTGAATGTATAGTATATTGTTGGAATTAGTGAATAGTCACTAAAATCTATGTTGTTTATCAATCGATAATATTGACTGTTTGTTTCATTATTCTTTGCAAAATATGAAATAAATTCTTCTTCGCTTGAAATTATAATTGGATTGTTTTTGCTTCCCGCATAGCAACCATTTTCATAAACGTAGTTATAAATTATGCTTCCACTAGCATTTTCAACTGCTGAATATAGTTTTCTGCTGCTGATTGCAACATTGTTTGCTTCGCAAAGCGTTGGAAGATTGTTTGTTGATTTCCAAATTTCACTATCATCATCAAAAACAAAGTTTGATAGATAATATTCTTCCTTAAATTGTTCTAATGTTAACCCATTCACCAAGTTGTCGTTAACCGAACTTTTGTTGATGTTTAGATAGAAACAATCCGTGATTTGTGT
>CAYXET010000032.1:0-3509 GCA_964464025.1 uncultured Christensenella sp.
TAGTCGTAACTTTGCTTGTGTTGAAATTGCTTAAATCTAGTGTTGTTAATTTTGAGCACCAACTAAACATATTGCCCATATCCGTAACGCTACTTGTGTTGAAATTTGTTCCAAATGTTAAACTGGTTAAAGATGAACAATTATAAAACATATAATTCATACTCGTAACGCTACTTGTGTTGAAATTGCTTAAATCTAATGTAGTTAATTTTGAACAACTATAAAACATACCTCCCATATGCTTAACTTTGCTTGTGTTGAAATTGCTTCCGAATTCAATTGAAGTTACTGCTGTAAGTCTATCGAATAATTGATAACAACCTTGCGGTGCATAAATTTTACCCGGGCTATAAATTACAATGTCATAGGTTCCGCTGGTTTCGGAATTTTCTTTGTAATAAGCCGTAACGTCGGCAATTGTTGTGTTTGTTGAACTCCATGCGGTCGTGTCTGTGGCGCTGTTTATTCCAACAGAACATAGTTCTGTGTAGCCACTTGGCACAGTGTTTGTGAAAGTGATTGATTTAATCGTGCTTTCAGCCATCGAACTATTCGCGTTCTTCACCTGTGTTTTCCAACTTCCTGAAAGGTAGCCTTCTTGTTCTATCCACTGTGCATACAAAGTTTGTGCACCTGCTGCTGCAACTTCTGTTGTGTTTTCAATTTTTGTTCCGTTTCCGTTTGCTTCGGTGAACCAACCAACAAAAGTGTAACCCACTTTCGTTGGCGTTGGAAGAGTGCCATAGGCATAGCCCACCGCAAAACTGCTTTCAGTCACTGCGCACACACCTTGTTGAGCATCAAAAGTAACAATAAGAACCTCTTCCCACTCGGCGATAAAGGTGATTGTGTTGTTTGTTGGGGTTAGTGTGCTAAGGGCAGGAAGGTTGCTTGTTGCATAGACTGTGCCTGTGCCATCAATTTTCCAGCCAACAAATCTACATCCCTCTTTTGTTGGGTCAAGTGGGTTTCCGCTAGAATCTTTAAGCGGATAGTAACTTGTGTTTTCAATTTCTTCATCGGAAGAATTATAAGTAACAATCCCAGCGTTGGTTTCACATAACTTTGTGTTTGCGTCAGACTTAAAATAAACTTTAACTTCTTTTATTTCGCCATAGAAAATTGCAACAAAGTTTGTGTTTGCGGTGATTGCCGTTTCTGGCAAATTAACTAGGTCGGTTGTGCCCTCTTTCGCCCAGCCGATAAAATAGTAGACGTGTGCATTGTCTTCATCTTTTGTTGGAGTTAGCGTGCAAGAAGCATATTCTCCGCCGTTAACCGTTGTTGAATAAATTGTTGTGTCACCATTTTTAAAGTTAACTGTATATGTTTCAACTGTTGCTGTTTCTGCATATAAAGTTAAGTTTTCGGTCACGTTTTTAAGCGTGTTGTTCTCCAAATATGTATGTCCGTTTTCGTTTGGAAGAATAATTTTCATTCCGTCACTTGAAAGCGCATAGCCTGAACTTGATTGTGCGCTAGCAGTTGTTATGCTTGCATCCCCGCCATATGCTATGTTCGAAATTGTTTGCAAAGTTGTTTCAGTTGTGCCACTAACACCTTTGATTGTCACGGTATATTTATCCGTTGGTGTTGTAACATTTAGCGCCTCGTTCAATTTTGCGCTAACGTTTGCAATTGTTGCGTCGCCAACGTTTGCCGTTTGAACGGCCTCTAACCCAACCTCAACTTTAATTGCCCCAGAAGAAATTTTTGTGGCATCATAAGACAAACTTGTGCTAATTTCATTGCCCGTTTTTGTGATGAACACATAGTCCGAACTTCGAACTGCACTAACTTTTAGTGGATTTCCACTTGCATCTAAAAGATAGTAATAGTCACCAATCTTTTTGCTCCAAGAATATTCCCCACTAACCGTGTTAAGGTTTAGATTTTTATATTTTAAATAGTTATACAAAATTTTTTCGTCGCTGTTAAGAGTTCCCTCAGAACTAACTGCATATTTCCCACGAATATAGCACGAATTGCTTGTTTCACCAAGATTAAACTTAACATCTTCTTCAAAAATGTTGTCACCGGGCTTCACCGTGATTGATTTGCTTGAAAAATATGCGTTTCCACCCTCGTTGTTGGATGAAACGGTGATATTCCCAAATGATAACGACACTCGAGTTTCTTCCTTGTCGACAAACCACGCGCCTGTAACCGCCAAAACGATTGTGGCAAGCAACCCTAGAAACAAAATGCCAGCTAGCAAAACCCATGTCCTTTTAACTCTTTTTTGATTCATTAAACTACCCCTTCCTTTGTTAAATATTTTAACGCTTTTTCTCATTATTATTTATATTTTAGAATAAATAGGGAGTTTTGTCAATCAAATAGCACACATTTTAACAATATTTTTCAATAAGTTTTTTAGGCCAAACTATTGCAATTGATTATAATTAATGCTATAATTTTGTTGGAGAAAAAAATTATGAATGACACATTTTTAGCGCTAATTATTTTAGCAATATTTATCGCAGCCGCGATAGTTGTATATTTTTTGATAAAAAAACACGAAAAAACTCGAAATTTGAGGAATAAAAAAGCAAAATTCGACGACAAGCCAAGGTTAAAATTAAATTTACCTTTCTTGTCACCATCCGAAGTTAAATTTTTGGCAGTTTTCCAAAATTCTCTTCCAAGCGAATATGTTGCTTTCCCAAAAGTTGTGATGAACCAAATTGTAAAGCCAAACGGCTCACTTGTTGTTTACAACGAAGTTTCAAACAATATGCTAGATGTTGTTGTGTTTTTGAAAACCAAAATGCAACCCGTTCTTGTTGTTGACCTAATCGACCCTACAAAAGGCGACCGAGTGGAAGAAAAACTTAGCGAGTGGACAATCAAGAGCTTAAAAAGCGTTAAAATCCCCGTTATGAATGTTGTTTTAGACCACGATTTTGAACGAGTTGAACTTTTAAACTCTTTCCTTGAACATCTCGACCCAGTTGAACTTGCAAAGCTTTCAAAATAAGACAATAACCACCAAAAAACAACAAAAACCAAAATAAAAGCTGAATAAAAAACTGAATAAAAACTAAATAAAAACCGAATAAAAAACTAAATAAAAACTAAATAATAACTAAATAAAAGCTGAATAAAAAACTAAATAAAAACTAAATAAAAGCTGAATAAAAAACTAAATAAAAGGTGAATAAAAAACTAAATAAAAAACTAAATAAAAACTGAACAAAGATTACAAAAAACGACAAAAAAACAACTTGAACTTAACAAAAATTTAATATAACTTTATTATAATTTAAATCAAAAATTTTACTTAGAAAATTAAAGTTTTTTAATGAAAGTTTTAACAAAAAATTAAAGTTTTTAACAAAAAATTTAAAAAATATAATAAAAATTTTAGTGAAATTTTAATTTTTTTTAGAAAAATTAGATGCAATTTTTGAATACTATTTTATATTTTTCTTATAAAATTTTAATGAATTTTTAATAAATTTTTTAACATTTTTTAATACTTTTTTAACAATTTTTTGATAATTTTT
>CAYXET010000032.1:3609-7806 GCA_964464025.1 uncultured Christensenella sp.
AATATTTTTTTTGATAATTTTTAATATTTTTTTTGATAATTTTTAATATTTTTTTTGATAATTTTTAATATTTTTTTAAACAAAAAAAACACTAAATTCTTCAAAAAATTTAGTGTTTTTTGTTTATTTTTTATTAAAATTTAACACGTTTTTTATTAAAAATTTAGCCTTTTCCGCTAAAATTTTAACACATTTTTTTATTAAAATTTTAACACGTTTATATGCTTTCTTACTAAAAGATTAACACGTTTTTATTAAAATTTAAACAATTTTATACGCGTTTTTTTGCTAAAAATTTAGCATTTTTATGTGTTTTTTTACTAAAAGTTTAACGATTTTATGTGTTTTTTGCTAAAAATTTAACAACTTTTTCTATTTTTTTATTAAATTTTTTTGTCAAATTTTGACAAATTTTGTTATAAATTTTAACAAATTATTTGTTTTTTTCGCTCATTTTTGCAACTTCTTCGGCAAAATTTTCACTTTTCTTTTCTAGCCCTTCACCCATTTCATAACGCGTGTAAGCCTTAACAACAAACTTATTTCCAATAACTTCGGCAATATTTTTTGAATCATCTTTAACAAAAGCTTGTTCTAACAAACAGTTTTCGCTATAAAATTTTCCAATTTTTCCGTTAACAATTTTTTCCAAAATTTCTTTTGGCTTGTTTGCATTTTTTGCATCATTTTGCATTTGAGCAAGCATAATTTCTTTTTCTTTTTCAATAACTTCACTTGGAACTTCTTCTCGGCAAAGATAAGCAGGTTTTATTGCTGCAATTTGAAGAGCAACATCGTGAAGAGTTTCTTCTCCTTCATTGAAAGGACATGCTTCAACCAAAACGCCAACTTTTCCACCAAGGTGAATGTAGGATTCAACTTTTCCAGTTGTTTCATATTTCACAAATCTTCGGATGCTTAGTTTTTCGCCAATAACCAAAGTTTGTTCAGTCATATATTCGCTAACTGTCACTTCACCAATTTTACAATTATTAAGTTCTTCAACAGTTGCTGGATTTTGTTCTAGAACAACATCAATCAAAGTTTGAATTAGTTCGTGAAATCTTTCGCCCTTAGAAACAAAGTCTGACTCGCAGTTAACTTCCATCATAACGCCTTTGTTACCAACTGTTTTTGCACCAACTGCACCTTCTGATGCAATTCTGCTTGCTTTTTTTGCTGCTTTTGCAAAACCTTTTTCTCTCAAAATTTCTATTGCTTTGTCGATATCACCGTTAGTTTCTTCAAGGGCATTTTTGCAATCTAGCATTCCAACGCCTGTCATTTCTCTTAAATTTTTAACGTCTGCTGCACTAATCATATTATTCTCCTTTATTTTCTGCATTTTCTGTGTTAGTTTCTTCAGTTTTTTCTTCAACTTTTTCTTCTGTCATTGAAAACGCTTTTTCAATGTCATCGATTGTTTTTTCTTCTCCGTTTTCTAGTTCTGGAAGATCAACAGTAAGTTGAACACCTTCTTTTGCTTCAATAACGGCGTTTGCCATTGCACAAGCAATAAGTTTAACACTTCGAATTGCATCATCATTTGCTGGAATAACATGCGTGATATATTCTGGGTCGCAGTTTGTGTCGATTAGGCCAACAGTAGGAATTCCTAATGTTTTTGCTTCTTTAACACAAATATGTTCTTTTTTAGAGTCAACAACGAAAATTACTCCCGGAAGTTTTGTCATATCTTTAATTCCGCCAAGGTTCTTTTCAAGTTTGTCACGCTCTAATTTAAGTTTAATAACTTCTTTTTTAGGAAGAAGATCAAATTCTCCTGTTTTTTCCATTTGATTTAGTTTGTTTAATCTTTCAATACTTTTTTTGATTGTTTTGAAGTTTGTTAAAGTTCCACCAAGCCAACGTGAATTAATGTAATACATTCCGCATCTTTCAGCCTCTTCTTTCATTGCTTCTTGGGCTTGTTTTTTTGTTCCCACGAACAAAACTGTTTTGCCTTCTTTAACGCTCTCCTTAATAAAATCATAAGCTTTGTCAATAAGCTCTAATGTTTGCTCTAAGTCAATAATATGAATATCTTTACGAGCAGTAAAAATATACTTATCCATTTTTGGATTCCATTTTCTAGTTTGATGCCCAAAGTGAACACCAGCTTCTAGAAGTTGTTTCATTGAAACAGCACTCATTTTTCTTTTCTCCTTTAATTTTGTTTTCGTCCTCCCCACGGTTTTAAAGCTCCACAAACCACCAATTTTTTGGCAACGATTCGCAAATTTGCCCTGGGTGCATATTTTGACTTGATAATTCTATCACAACAAAAAAAAATTTGCAAGCATTCTTGCAAATTTTCTAAAATTCTATTGTTCTTCGTTACCAAACTTGTCGTTAAACATTTTTTCATACACATCAAAGACAACATCGATAACATCATCATCACCTTCAACAATCAAAATTTGTTCGCCTTCATCGGTTTCTGTTAGTTTAAACACAAGCCCCTCACCCTCGTTTACTCCCGGAATTGGTTTTACTGGTTTTAAAATTGCATAAACTTCTTCTTTTAGGGGAACAATGGCAATTTGTTCAAATTCCACCTCTTCTTCTTTTTCGTTGATTAAAACAACATTAGAATCGTCATTTTCATCCAACAAAATATCAAAAATACTTTTTTCTTCTTCCATAAATCACTCCTTATTTAGAATCTAGATAGGTTTGCAAAATTATGCTGGCCGAAACTTGGTCTAGAAGTTCCTTTCGCTTTTTCCAATCTTTAATTGTTCTTTTTAGTATCTCGTCTGCTTCAACGCTTGAAAGCCTTTCATCAACAAAAACAATTTCTACCTTTGAAAAATCTTTCAATTTTTGAGCAAATTCTTCACAAAGCAAGACTGTTTTGCCTTTGTTGCCACTCATTTCATAAGGATAGCCAATTACAACAACAGAAACGTTGTTTTGTTTTATGATGTTGTCCAAAAAAACAAGGTCACTTTCAAGATTTGTTCTTTTTAGTGTTGTTAGCGGAGAAGCCAAAAATCCGAGCAAATCACTTAAAGCAATGCCTATTCTAGCAGTTCCAAAATCTAGCCCCATAATTTTCATAGAATAAACCTCTAACTTTATTTTATCAAAAAAAATTGATTTTAGCAATCATTATTCAGACTTTTCAAAAAATCTTTTTTTTAATATCTTTCAAAAACAATAAAAATCTTAAAATTTAATCACTATCCAACCCGCGCCGTTGCTTCTGGGAACTTTTATTGGTTTTATTTTTTTAACATCATCAAGCCAAATTAAAGTGCAATATTTCTTTTGATATGTGCTTTGCCAATCTTCAAACTTGTCGGTTCCAATCTCTTTGCCGTGTTTTATCCTTATCTCTTCAACAAGTTGTGGTGTAAGTTCAAAATACCTAACATCTTTCACTTTTGCAGTTGCTGTTACATCTTTGCCAGTTTCTTTCAACAAAATTTCATCACCGACGTTAACCTTGTTGTATGGTGCAACTTTATGCATACTCCATCTACTTTCTATTGTCTTTTCTCCATTTAAAACCATATTAAAAAATGGTTGTCTTAAAATCGCAATGTGTTTCATATCTTCTCCTTAAAATTTCATTTATCACTTTAATTATATCAAAAAATTATATTCCTTGCTATTTAATTACATAAAAATATTGTTAATCACTATAGTTTTACAAAAAATATTGTTTTGTAAAATCAGTTTCATAAATTTTTATTTTTTGCCTAATTTTGCCGATTTTTTGCCAAAATTAAGCACAAACTCCTTCAAATTCACGGTGCACAAATGGTGCAATTTTGTGGGTTTTTATGGTTTGGGTGCAATTCTATAAACACCACACCGGAATAATAAGTGTTTTGCTATCAAGAGCAGTTACACTATCTTTCATACAAATTATTGCTCCAAGACCGACTGGAAGTGATGATTTGTTTAATATCTCAAAATTTTTAACCATTGCGCTATTAGGATTAGATGATTTTTTTATTTCAATAGGGTGCAATTCACCATCATATTCCAAAATCAGATCAATTTCCGCTTGTTCCTTATCTCTATAATAATACATATAAACTTCTTTGCCTGAATTCAAATAGGATTTTCTTATTTCAGCAACAATATAATTTTCAAGAATTGCACCGTTTATTGAACTGTTTTGCATAATTTCAGCATTAGAATATTTTGTTAAATAGCAAACAAGACCAGTATCAAAAAAGTAAA
>CAYXET010000033.1:0-7791 GCA_964464025.1 uncultured Christensenella sp.
TCTATAGTTTTAATTTTGACCTTCCACGAGCAAATATTTTGTGTAAAATTGGATATTACTACAAAAACAAAAACGATTTTGAAAAAGCAATATACTACTTCAACCTGGCTTCAAAATGCAAAATGGATAAGAAAAATTTGTCATTTGTTAAAAAAGATTATTTCGACTTTATTCCATATCTTGAACAATGCGTGTGCTATTATAACTTGGGGGACGAACAAAAATCGCTAAAATTTAATAATCTTGCAAAAAAAGTTAAGAAAAATAATCAAATTGTTCTTCAAAATGAAAAAATTTTGAAAAATATTTTGTCAAATAAAACATAAAATTTTCTATATTACTTTTCAATGTATACAAAACTAAAAAAAACTTATCAATACATTATTAAAAAAGGCCAAAACATATTTGGTCTTTTTTTATATTACAAAAATGTGTTTTATATTTCACACTACTTTATGTTGCTAGATTTTTTATGTGAATTGTTTTAAAGGCAACACTAAGAACATATAATTTTCGCCATCGTTTGCTTTTATAATGCAAGGATTTACGCTTGTTGTGAAACAAAGTTTAATAAACTCGTCTTTCACCGCTCTTAAACAATCTTTCAAAAATCTTGAATCAAAACATATTGTTAAATCTTGGCCATTTTGAACAATGTTAATTTTTTCTGTGACATTTCCAATTTCACTTGAAGAAAATAATGTTAAAACATTTTCTTTTATCATCAGTTTGATAATGTTATCATTACTCATTCGCCCCAAAATGCTTGCTCTGTCTAGGCTGTTTTCTAGTTGAAGTTTGTTAACTGTTATAACAGTGTTAAAATTGTCGTTTAAAATTTGTCTGTAGTTTATAAAATCGCCATCAATTAGTCGAGTTATAATTTTCGTGTTATTAATTTGAACCATCAAATAGTTTCGTTGAATAAACACACGAATATTTTCATCTGTGTCGTCTAAAAGCTTGTTAATTTCGTTCAAACTTCGCCCCGGAACTATCACACTAACCCGCGCAGTTTGCTCTAATATTGGATATTTTGCAAGAGCTAGACGGAAGCCATCTAGTGCAACACTTGTTATCTCTTTTTCGTCTATTTCATATAAACAACCTTTCAAAATTGGACGAGAGTCGTCAAGTGCCACCGAAAAAATTGTTTTTTCAATTAGATCTTTAAAATTTGCTTGACTAATCGTAAAAAATTGAGCGTTATCAATTTTTTGAATTGTTGGATATTCTATGCTATTGAAACATTGAATTGTTACTTCACTATCGGTATATTTAATTTTTAATTGATTTTTTTCATTTAAGTCTAGTTCAACTTGTTCATTTGCAAGTTTTTTTACAAACTCACTAAAAAATTTGCCCGGAACAACTGTTTCACCTTCAATTTTTACATCGGCTTTAATTTTCTTTTCAATTGCAAGTTCGCTATCTGTTGCAACAAATGTTAAAGTGTCGTCTTCCGCCGTTATTTTAATTCCCTCTAAAATTGGATTGATTGTTTTGTTGCTTGCTGCTTTAATAACCTTTTGAACAGCATCAACAAGGTCTAATCCTTCACAATAAACTTTCATATTTTCTCCTAAAATTTAATCTATATAATTATAACATATTTTTAATTGAAATACAAATATTTTATAAAATTAATAAAATGAATTTCAAAAAGTTTTGAATTTTTTCATCCTAGATGATAGATTATTTATAATTTATTAATAAAATATTCCTAATATATAATATAGTTTGTTAAAATGTGTATAACTTTTTTTAAGTAAATTATTTTTTATTTAAGGCTAGAAAAAATCTGGTGATTTAAAATTTTTTGAAAATAAAATAACAGAAAATAATTGTGGATAAAGTTGTTTATAATTACTAAAAATGAAAGATAAGTGATTTTTGTGTGTTAATTGGTTAGAAAAATTGAATAATTTAAAACAAAAATATATTAATTTCTTGACAAAATTTTTTGATTTTAATATAATTATTGTGTTATAAAATTTGAAAGATAGTTTTATGAAAATTTTTAGGCGAATAGTTCAGTTGGTAGAATCGCGGTCTCCAAAACCGTTGGTCGTGGGTTCGAGTCCTACTTCGCCTGCCAAGAAAAACAGCCACTTATGGGCTGTTTTTTGTTTCTTGGCGCTCGTTTAACTCGATATTTGCTACGCAACAAATTTCTTCGAAATTTACCCACGACAACCAACGTGGGTTCGTGAATAAATCCTACTTCGCCTGCTAAGAAAAATTTAATAATTAAATCGAATTTTTTTAAATTAAACTAGCAAAATAAGCAAGAGTGAGCGTTTTGACGCAATCGTAACCCCACAGCGCTAGGGTTACTTTTTTTGACAAAAAAGTAAGAATAATTTGATGTCACCCAATCTTTTTATCGGCTGATTTTAAATTATTGCCCATCAAAATTAAAATTAATTCTAACTTATTAGTAATTTAAATTAAAATCATATTTATTGCTAATCATAATTTAACTTAATTTAATTTAATTTAATTTAATTTAATTTAATTTAATTTAATTTAATTTATCAGTGTATTTTAAATTATTGCTAATTAAAATTAAAAATTTTAAATTCAACTAAATTTTAAAATTTTGTGTTATCTTTTTAAAACTATCACCAAAAGATAATTTTTCAACATCACTTTTTGTAACAATGTTAACTTCTCCAACAACAACCCCATTTTTAGTTACATAAACCTTTCCAACAATTGTTCCCTTTTTGATTGGTGCTGACAAGTTTTGATTAATTTCAACTTTTGTTTTAAAATTAGCATGTTCTCCCTTTTTTAAAAGATTATAAAAATCTTTCTCATATTCAACACTAACAACTTTTTGTTTTGCTTTTTTGATTAAAATGTCATCGATTTTATCTTCTTTCGACAATATTTTTTTATTTTCAAAATTTGCATATCCAAAATTTAATAAGTTTGTTGTAATATTAAATCTTTCTTTGTTATTTTCCGCACCAATAACAACTGAAACAAGTCGCATTCCGTCTTTGTTTGCCGAACAACTTAGGCAATAGCCGGCTTCGTCGGTGAAGCCAGTTTTTCCAATATCAACACCTTTAAATTTTCTAATTAAAATGTTTGTGTTAACAAGTTCTGTTCGTCGACCACTTGGATGAATAAGTTCGTCAATCCATATTTTTGAAAACTTAAAATACAAATTGTGTTTTATCACTTCACACAAAAGTTTTGCAACATCTTCGGCGGACGAATATTGTGTTTTTTCGCTTGGAAGACCTGTTGAGTTTGCGTATAATGTGTTTTCTAGGCCAAGAGATTTTGCTTTTTCGTTCATAAGTTGCACAAAATTTTCTTCGCTTCCACCAATTGCTTCTGCCAAAACAACGCTAGAATCGTTTGCCGAGGCAATGATAACGCTTTTTAAAAGTTCTTCAACAGTATACTCTTGATGAGCATCTAAAAAGGCCTGAGAACCTTCCATTGAACAAGCATATTCGCTTGCAATTAGTTTTTGACCCAAGTTTAATTCACCATTTTCTATCTTTTCAATTGTAAGTAAACTTGTCATAAGTTTGACCATACTAGCAATTTCAAAATGTTCTTTTTCGTTGTTTTTTTGCAAAATGTTCTGTGAAGAATAATCAAGCAATATATACGACTTTGCATTAAAATAATTTTCGGCCTTAACACAAAAAATCTTTTGACTTGAAACAGAAAATAAGCAAAATAAAATTAACATAAAACAAATAATTTTTCTTTTCATAACTACCTCTTAACATTATCATTTGAAAAAAAATAAAAATTATTCACACAAAAACAATTATAAATGTTGAAGAAAATAAAGGAAGCAAAATTGTTTCGAGAATGTTAAGAATAATAATTAAACAAAAAAGAAAAAGCGGAAATATGCAGTTTTGTTTTATTTCGCACAAATAGCGATTGTTTTTGTTTGAAAAATAGAAAAACAGATATAGAATGAAAAAAATTAATAAATAAAGTAAATTTATGATTAAAAAATAAACAAAAGAAAAAATAATTCCAAAAAAACCAAAGCAAAAAATAATTATTCCCGCATTGAAAATTAGAATATAGGAAAAATAGACCATTAAGGCAAAAAAAATATATGAAAAATATTTATTAAAATTAACTAAAAAAACTGATATAAAAACTAAAATTAAAACAAAAAAATTACGAAAAAAATAGGAAAAAAGATTAATATTTCCCTTTAAAAATGAAAAAAGATTGCTATTTATTAGATTTTTAAAAGATAAAACTTCACGATAAGCAAAAAGATTTATAATTGCTAAAACAGTTCCAATCAAAAAAGCTAAGCCAAAAAAAATTATAAAAATGGGCTTTTTTTTGACTAGATAAAAAATCTCTTCCTTAATTTTTTTTATAAGATTTTTCATATTAATTATATTAATTTAATGTGAAAATTATCCAAAAAGAAGATATATTTTTTATTTCATCCAATCAAGATAAAGTCCATAGCCTTTTGTGCTATCGTTTAGAAAAACATGAGTGACTGCACCAATTATTTTGTCGTTTTGAATGATAGGCCTTCCGCTCATTCCTTGAACAATACCGCCAGTTTTGTTTAAAAGTTCTTTATCAACAACTTTAATGACCATACTCTTTTCCTTGCTAGAGTTTTGATAGTTTGTTTTTATAATTTCAATATCATATTCTTTCACTTCATTTGAGTTTATTTGGCACAAAATTTTAGCTTTTCCGGGGCGTGCAGTAAATCGTCCACCAATTTTATATTCGCGCAATTTAGCCCTCTCTAGAAGGTTAGAAGACTGAAAAAGTTTTCCATAAATTCCGGTGTTAGAATTTTTATAAATTTCCCCTTGCTCGTTGCCACCTTGCAAGAAAAATCCTTTCAGTTCCCCTGCCTTGCCTTTTTGTGCTTTGTTTATTCCAAGAATTGAACAATTATATAATTTTCCGCCGTTAATTTCTAAATTTTCCTTGTTTGTTCCAATGAAAATTGAATGACCAAGAGCACCAAAAAAACCATCTTTATTAACATAGGTTAGTGTTCCAATTCCAGTTGTATCGTTTTTTACCCAAACACCAAGTTTATATTCCCCAGTTTGTTCGTCTAGGGCGGGCAAAATAAATTCCTCATATTCCTTATTTTTTCTAAGATAAGTAATTTTAACTTTTTTTCCTTTATTTTCTTCTTTGTTGATAATGTTTGTTATGTCGTCAATATTAAAAATTGTTTCATTGTTAATTTTTAAAATGATATCACCAACTTGCAAATTTGTGCCTTTTAGGGTGTCAACAAGGCCGTTATTTGTGATTATGCTGTTATACCCCATTAAAATTACGCCATAGGTGTTTAATTTAACACCAACAGCATCTCCGCCGGCATAGATTGTTGCATTTGAAGTGTTGATTAAAAAACTTTTAACTGTGAATAGATTTAGAAATTTCACATCAACTCTAAACATTTTACTATCGGCTAAAACCGAGTTTGAAGAAAGAGAAATGGTGTTAAGATTTCCGAAAATTTTGTTTTCGATTGCATAGTTTAAATCACTAACGGAAGCATAGGTTAAAACGGGACTTATATATTTTGATGTGTCAATGAAATTTACAAACAAATTTAGACATAAAAAAATAATAATAGCAGATATTAATTTTTTATGCTTAAAATTTTCCATTAAAAAACTCCCTTAATATGGAAGTAGTTTAAATCAAAAGTGAAATTATATTCTAACAAAAAACTATTGACATATTTTGTCAAAACAAAAAATATTGCAAAAAATTGAAAAATGTTGAAAATATTTACGTTTTTTTGTTGTTTTTTATTAGTTTTTTATAATATTTTTATTGATATTTTATTAAATTTTTGTTAACTTAGGCTAGATTTATAGTCGTCACAAAATTTTTTAACTTCATTTGCGTGATTAATTGTGTTTTGAGTTATACCATTAACCGACAAAAATCGGCAAAGTTCGCTAACAGTTTCAGCACCAAAAAGTTCGAAAACGTGAGAATGAGTTTTTCCGTTTTCTTCAATTTTTTTAACCAAAATGTTCTTATCGGCCATAGCACAAATTTGGAACAGATGAGAAATTGCCAAAATTTGACAGTTTCTTGAAATTCGTGCCAGTTTTTTTGACGTGCTAACGGAGGCTTCTCCGCTAATTCCGGTGTCTATTTCGTCAAAAATTATTGTTTCTATTCTGTTTTTTTCACTTTCTAGCGTTTTTATTGCCAACGTTAGTCTTGCAAGTTCTCCGCCAGAAGCAACAAGATTTAGTGGCTTTGGATTTTCACCAAGGTTGGCTGAAAAATAGATTTCAACATCATCTGCGCCTGTTGATTTAAAAACTTTTTCAAATGAAAGATTATCATAGGAATTAAAAATAAACTCTACTTTTGCGTTTTTCATTGAAAGTTCTTTAAGTTGAGTTTCAAGTTCTTTTTCAATTTTTTTTGATGCAGTTTTTCGTTTGTTTGTTAAATCAACACATTTTTCAAAAGCAATTTTTAGTTTTTTGTTTTTAATAAAATGAAGATTTTCCAGTTCTTCGTGAAGATTTTCCAGTTTTTCAAGTTCTTGCCTGCTAGTTGAAAGAAATGAATTAATTTCTTCAAAACTTTGACCATATTTTTTGTGAATTGATTTATATTGGTCAAGACGCATATCAATTTCTTCAAAACGATTTTGGTCAAAGTCGAAGTTACAAGATTTCATTATTTCATCGTATTCGTCTTCAAGGTCAATTAATGTTGACGAGAAGCGATTTGAAAGGTCTTCAATTTTTGTATTATAATTCAAAACGTGTTGAAGTTCGTTTTCACTTTTTTTCAAAAGAGATAAAATTCCCGACGAATTTTCAAAATATTCTTTCAAATTATTTGCTGAAATGTTTAATTTTTCGGCATTTTTCATCAAAAATTTCTCATTTTCGAGTTCTTGTTCTTCGCTTTCGGATAATTTTGCGTTTTCTATTTCATTTATTTGAAAAGAAAGTAAATTTATTTTTCGTTCACGTTCTTCTTCACTAAAACTAAAATTTTTAATTTTTTCGTTAATGTCACTAATTTCTTTGTATAAATTTTTTATACTTTCATAGTCTTCGTTCACAAAAATGTCGATAAGTTCAAGTTGCTTTTCTTTGTTTAAAATTATGTAGTTATCATTTTGAAGATGAATGTCAACTAAATTTTTTGCAAGAAGTTTTAAATAGGAAAGCGGAACAGTTGTGCCGTTAATTTTAATTTCATTTTTGTTATCGAGTGAAATTTTTCGTGAGATTATTATACAATCATCAAATTCAAGGTCGTTTTCTTGAAAAAAAATTTTAATTTCTTCATTTTCTTTTTTAACAACAAAGGTTGCTTCAACTTTTAAAAAATCTTCCCCGTTTTTAATTAAACTTTTGTCGGCTTTATGACCTAAAATTAAAGATAGAGCGTCTAGAAGAACACTTTTTCCCGCCCCTGTTTCACCACTGATTATGTTCAATTTTTCATCAAAATTTATGGTTGCTTCCTTAATTAGAGCAACATTTTTTATTTTTAACGTTTGTAACATAGTTTTATTATAACAAAAAAAATAAATTTAGTAAATTTAATTTATAAAATATGTTTTATTTTATTTTATTTTATTTATTTTGATTATATTCTAACTAAAATTTATCATTAGCATATTTTAAATTAATAATATTAAAATTTAGTTATAAAGCAATTTTATTTTTTGTTAAAATATTTTAACTAAGCTATAAAACTACTAATTTTTTAAATTGTAGTTTATTTAGGTTATATAGTTATTTTATTTTAATAATA
>CAYXET010000034.1:0-7700 GCA_964464025.1 uncultured Christensenella sp.
TTCAAACTGAACACCTCGTTTCTTAAAATGTGATAAGTTCCGTTTCCTTCATCCGTTGCAATTAAAAGTTCTGGGGAAGATTGAGAATATTTATCACTTTCAATAGTGCACTCACCTTCTTTTTGGAAGTATTCTAGCGTTACCGATACATAGTCAGCAACAAAGTGTGGGTGAACCTCATAAAGTTGTTTTCGAATATAACGTTTTGTATATTCTGTGAATACATAGTTTTGTTTTTTGATTTCAGGAAGAATATCGTCTATGTTTTCTAGTTGTGTTATCTTAATTTCAAACACATTTTCTTCAACTTCAACGAACCTTTCATCTAGTGTTCCCACAACTGTTATGTTTTCATAATCGCTTAGGAAAAGTTTATAGGTGATTAACTTTTCAAATTTTGCATAGATAACAAGATTAGAAGTTATTGGAGATTCTAGCTCGTTTGATGAATATCCAACAAACTTATATCCTTCGTTTTCGGTGATTATTGGGCTAAGTTCTTGCCCGCTAAACACATTAACGGTCACTTTTTCACCAACAATTCCTAAAAGTTCAATTGTTCCGGCACCGGCGGTGTCAACAATGATTGTCACTTCATAGGACTTAACATCTAAAACGAATTCTAGGGTGTTATAGTTTATGCCTGTTTTGTAATACATAAACATATTTGCGTCATAGCAATCAAGTTTGCTTGCTTTGTTGACCAAAACGTCTTTGATTGCTTTTTCTTCGCTTAAAATTTCAACAAACACAACAAATTCACTTTGATTTTTCATTATGAACAAGTTATTGTTTATTAGTTGATATTTTGAAGAATTAATCTTCATTATATCCTTGTCGAAAGTTACCTCAACAACAACGTTTCCAACACCAATTAGTTTTGGAAGAGTATAATCACTCATAATGTTATATTCATCAACAAACCAAATTGTTTTGCTAAAATTTTCAAAACTTGTTAGATTAATGTTTTCAAGGTCAACAACCACAAAATTTTCAAAGTTTGTTAAGTTTGCTTGTTCTAGTTTTATTGTCCAAACATTTGCAATGGTTGATTGATTATCTAAAACAAATTGTTTTGTTTCATTGCTTGTGAAATATGAATTTTCAATTTCGCCACTGTTTGTTGCAATCAAACTGTTTGCGTTTGAAATTGCAAGTTCAATGTAGGACAACGAAATTCCACTTGCTTGTTTAATTAAACTTCCGTTTGATTTTAGGTTGATAAACACAACATTTTCAATTGCCGTTTTGTTTAGAACTAAATTTTCAAACAAGCAATCTTCACCAAACAACACTAAGTTTTTAATGATATATCCGTCACCATAAATTGTGATTTTGCCACTGATTTTTTCAAACAACTTTCCTTTAAGGTCTAGGTTATTTTTCAAAACAATTTCTTTATCTTCATCATTCAAGGTTAGAATGTTAGCAAATTCTTCTTCGGTTGAAATGATATATTGATTGTTTTCTTGCGTTAAAGCACTAACATTTTTGCTGTGATAATGCTCATCAAGCACGTCGTTTTCTTGCGTTTCAACTCCGTTGATTGAAAGAACTGAACTCACAACACTATTATTTGTTTTTACTCCAATTCCGATTGCAACAGAACTAAATTCTATAACATTATCCAAAGTTAAAGAAACATTATAGTAGATAATGCAATTTGAAATTTTCCCAATATTGTTTGATGAAATTAAGCCAAAATTAATTTCGGAATTTTCATAAACATTCACGCTTGTTTGATTAACAACCAACATAAGATCGCTGATTGTCCCTTTGTTTTCACCAAACAATGAAATGTTTAACACAACATTGCCCGAACTTGTTAGTTCGTTTGTTCCAACGATTTTTTCATTTGCATAGATAACATATCCGTTTCCGTTAAAGTTTGCTTTGAACGATTTTATCAAAACATTTTCGGATAGATATATATGATTTATTAACTTATAATAAACTTTTTGATTATTATATTTTTCATCCATCAAAAGGTTTGCAAATGTCACAAAATCTTCACTAGTCGAAATTTCATAAGGACTAGAACTTGTTCCTTGACCTGAAAGCGTTTTGTCTGTTTTTGCAACTAAAATTGCGTATAAATTTATGTCGTCATCAAACAAACTTAACGCGCCGTTAGAAACATAATAGCCACTGGCATCTTGTTTTGTGTTAAATCCAACAAAATTATAACCATCTTTCGAAACATTAACTAAATCAACAATTGTTGTGTTAAAGGATTGACTTATTGTTTGAATATGCGTGTAGCCGTCAATGTTGTTTGAATAAACATTAATGTTTATTTTTTTGTTTGTCAATTTCCCAAACAACGCTAAATTTGTTGTAGTTGTCCCTTTTTCAACTGCATCAACTTTGTTGATGAATTCTTTTTCTAAATACCAACCTTCAAAATTATATCCTTGTTTTTCGTAAATTGGCAAATCAAATGTTTCTGTGTCGATATTAAAACTTTGTGGAGATAAATCTTTATATTCCCCGTCAACAAAATAGCTGATAGAAAATTCAATGTAGTTAAATTTGGCAACAATTGTGCAATCGGTTGTTAAATTTCTGACAATAGTTATTTCACTATTAATATCGTCAACTGAAAGCCCACCGCTAACTTCATAGTGATCAAAAGTTGCAACAGCACTATCAACATTTGTTGAAATTATAATGCTATTTCCGCTTGGAACATAATATTTATATCCCCCGCTAATTTTTTCTCCGTTCAAAAGTGTTCCATCTGTTAAAAGAACATTTCCAATTGTTCCTAGTCGTTCGTTTTCTGAAATAATTGAAACTTCTTTATAGATTGATTCATATTTTGCATATATCGAAATTAAATTATCTCCTTCAATTATGCCGTCAACTTCACCACCAAAATAGAATGCACCCAAAACAGCATAGGCTGAAAGTAATTGTCCATTTTCATCTGAAATTTGTGTGTCTGATAGTTCGTCAAGAACAATGCTGTCACTATTAGACCAATAATATCCTTTGAAAATGTAGTTTTCTTTTTCTATAACTGGCAATTTCAAAATTTTGTCACCAAATCGTATTTGTTTTGTAAATCCAAAATTTGTTTCTGAAAAATCTTCCAAACTAGCAACTGAATCATAGGTTGCATACAAATTGAAGTTAATTAGGTTAAATTCAAATTCTTGTGAAAGAACAATGCTATTTGCAAAAGTAAAGTTATCCAAAAGTTTTCCGTTTGCGTCAACAACAATAACTTTTTGCGAATCAATTTCGATTGAATAACCTTTGAATGTTGCAAATTTCAAAACTGAATTTTGTTTTATTTCTGGCAAAGGTAACACAAGACTATTTCGATTTCTAACGCCCTCGCTTGTGATGTTAAAATAGGTTGGAGTGTTATATCCACTTGTTTGGAAATTGCTAATAAATGTCCCATCAACTGCACTCCCCATAACAATTTTACTATTGTCTTTTGCGTTTATAGTCACTTGAATTTGTGCAATATAATAGGAATATACATTTAGTGTATATTTATTTGCATTAACAACTAAATTGTTAAGTGAAAATTCTTTTTCTAATAGTGGCATAGAAGAAAGATTTTCAAACTGCGTCCAGCCGTTGTTTCTTAAACTTATTCCAATGAATATCGAATTGTTTGTGCTTGCTTCGTTTTCACTAAAAGTGTTAACTTCTTCAAACACACTTGAAGGAATTTCTTCGTTATATTTTTTTGTTATTGAATAAACTTTATCTGCTTCGTGATTATATCCATAATAGAAGTTGATTGTATATTCATTATCAACAAACTGCGGAGTTATTGTTCCATTCTGTGAAATATAGTTTGTTGTTTCGCTAAAAATAAAGTCTGTTAAAGTTTTGGCTGTTAATGTTAGGTTAAGAGCATAAAGTTTGGCTTTAATTTCGTCAACCCTAGTGCCACCAACAACTTTGATTGTTGCTTTATATTCACTTTGTTTGATAAATTCTTCAATATATTCACTAGGTTTTAGTTCACCCAAAATTTTTGCACCCGATTCTTGCGTGTTGATTTCAAGTGAATAGATTATTCCTGAATAGATAAATTCCACTTCAACTGGTTTTGTTATTTTAAGTTGAAGAATATCTCCAAGGCTAACAAAAACTTCGTCAATTTTAAATCCAATCAATTCAAAACTTGTTCGTGAAACTTCTTCTTTTGTTGGAAGAACAACCTGTTCGTTAAATTTTCCCCATTTTGAATAGGTTGAATCGTCACTTCTTGATGAGAAGTTGTTTGTTGAAATATAATTTTCGCTTAGTGTGCCAAATTTTGTTTGATATTTTATCAAATAGTCACACGAAATCATAAATTTAACGTCGCTAGTGAATTTATAGGTGCTAGCATAATTTTCTGCACTTCGAGTTCCGTCGGAAGAAATTTTTAAAATTTTTAGACCATTATATCTATAATTTTCGTCAAGCAATGTTATTGAAGGAAGTTGAATGTAGGTTGTGTTATAATCAACACTAAACGAAATCAAGTTCCCGTTTTGCTCATATTCAAAATTTTCAATATCATTTAGTGCCGTGATTTCATAGTTGACACTTGCGCTGTTTGCAATATCCAAAAATTCTATGCTAACATTCACTTTATCAATTTCATAAACCGCCACAAATTCGGCATCTTTTGTTAAAATTGTTGCGTCGAATATATTATTAGATTTTGGAATAAAACCAATTTCTTCTCCGCTACTATTAACACTTGATGAATAGGTTATCACTTCGTTATCATTTAACACATTTTTAAAGCCAATAAACTTGTGGTGATATTTTACACCTTTTGGCAAGATAGTGTTAAGGTTGTAAAGCACATCAGAAATTGAAAGTGAAAGTGTAAGTTCATAACAATCCGTTTCTTCGTTAAACTCTAAGTTACCATCCTTTTCAAGCCAAGCCTTATATTCGTCGGCGTTTTGACCACAATTGAATGTAATAGAATAATGTTTCTCTTCATAAACTGGAATTAATTCTATTATCCTATCACTTTCCTTGCCTTCAACAATTGTTCGATTTTCGGTGTAGAGATTATTTAGAATTTTATACTCTTCTTTCAACACAAACTTATCTGAAATTAGCGGAATTTCACTATATCTTTTTTCACTAATTAGGTTTGCATATTTTTTGAAAGTAAATCCTAGGAATGTATAACAATCCTTATATTCTCGTTTTTCTATGGTTGGAAGAACAACACTATCATAATATCTTAACGCTATTTCATCAATCTCTATGTTTTCGTCCTTTTCGGTTAAAGTATTATATTTTGTTTCGGTTGTAATTTTGTAGCCATTTTTGTTTGTTGTGTAACTTCCTTCATCCAAAATAACAGAAACTTGATATTCAACCGAATTAAATTTTGTGTATAACGACAAGTCATTTAAAACTTCCAAACTGGTCAATCCATATTCAACGCTATCGTTTTTAGCGGTGTAGTATATAATTTTTCCAGCCACTAGGTTTTCTAGTTTATAGTTTATTCCGTTATTTTCATAGTTTATTAAATTAACAATTGTCTTAGGAAGATAATAAATCAAATCTCCACTATTTTGTTCTTGGATTGGATTGATTGAAATTATCAAACATTCTTTTCCATCTTTTGTGGTTGATTTTTCAATTATAGGTTTGCTTCCGTCAGCATCGACAATTTCATTTCCGTCGACGTCTAGCAATGTTACATTTTCATTCAAACTAATTGTATTTTTTTCTTCTGCGTTTGCTAAGTTGTCAACATCTAAAACAATGTTAAGTTTTATTGCACTACGAACTAGATAGAAGAACAATCGTGAATTATAGGTTAACATTGTTTCGCCCGCAACGCCACTAATGTTTGAATATACTTGAATATTTGTTGAATTTTCAAGAATTTCAACATTCTTTCGTTTAATTCCGTTATTTTCGTCGGTCTTCACAAAAGCTGGAAGTTCCATTGAAACATTCACAATTTGACCATAGGTTGCATCAATTTTTATTTCATAAATATCATATCCCGCAACCGAAATTCCACTGCTTTGTGCCTTTTCAAAATATGTTATAGTTTGAATTTGGTCACCAACTTGAACTTTAAATCCGTTTTTAATTTTTTCTAGTTCTTCAGCAGAAAATTCTGCATCTTTTGAAATTAGCACAAAGAAATGATTATATTCGGTAATTTGCTTTCCGAAATATTTAATTTCAACATTGCTAACTGCACTTTGCGTTCCACTTTTTTGAACAATTTTTGTTCCATCAATAAACTCGCCATTATCAATTGAATATTTAACATCAAATTCACTTGTTCGGTCTTCATTTGTTTTTTCTGATTTATAGAACAATTGAATGTCATAATCAAACTCTTTTGAAATTGGCGTGATTGTTTTGAAGTTCAAACGATTTTGAAGTGCTTGAACAAAAGTGATTTCTCGGTTATTAAGTTCAGTTCCGTCAATTTTTTCAATAATCTCAAAATCTTCTGTTACAATTTTTTCAGTTAAAAATTTAAATGTTGTTATGAAATTATTATTGTTTTTTAACACTATTTTTTTAGATTTTGTTTCTCTGTCAATTGCAACAACAAAGTTTGTTAAATTATTTTTTTCTAATTGTGTTTTTAGGCCACCATAGGTGAATTCTGCAATGTTAATTTTAACAATATCAGAAATGTCGGCGTTATTAACTCCTGTTACAAAATCAATATCTTTTCCGCTAATTTTTTGCCCTGTTGTGATTAAAATCGAATTCAAACTAAGGTCTGAAAGTTCGCCTTGAAGTTTCCCCACAATGACAGCTGCCACACTAGAATTGTGGTTTTTAGAAATGGTTGCGTTTACAACTACATTTTCAATTTTCCCATTAAGTGCTATTCCGGCAATCAATGAGCCAACGGTGTTTTCATATAGATTAAGAGTTCCACCAATTGTAACGTTTTCAATCAAACTTAAACCGCTTTCACTTCCTGCGTTGTCACTAACCACACCAATTGCACCCACAAGCAAACCTGCATAGGTTGTGGGTTCGCCACTAGTTGAAGCACTAACACTTCCGCTAACCGACAAATTAGCATTCACACTACAATTTCTTATTATTCCACTGTTAAATCCGGCCAAAGCACCAACACCTGTTAGTGCTCCGCTAGAAGTTTTTATGCCGCTAACGCTAACATTCCCGCCCAAGATGTGGACATTTTCAATTGTTCCAACATTCGAGCCGATAACTCCAATAATCGCCGAAGCCCCTGTTTGAGCAAATTTCACGTTAGTAATTTTCATACAAACATTGTCGAAATATAGGTTCTTCACAGTTCCATAATTTAAGGTGATAAAGGCAATATCATTTCCGGTGTTTGTGCTAAACGATGTAAATCCGTTTATCGTGTGATAATTTCCGTCGAAGATATTTTCTTCGCTAAGATAAGAAATCGACAATTTATAACCTGTTATATCAATGTTATTAACTAATTTTGCTTTTTCATATTGATATGGATCACTAGAATATGAATATAAATCATCTGCGCTTGAAATTTTGTAATATCCGTCTTCATCCAAAGCCAAGGTTGTTTTTGTTAAGTTTTCAAAACTATAATCTAGTGTAACGTCGCTTTTCATTGAAATGTCATAAATAGCGCCCAAAACACTCATTTTCACAAAATAATTTTCTTGTTTTGTCAAATCGCTTTCATTAAACAAAATTGTTTTGCTGCCCGAAATTATTTT
>CAYXET010000035.1:0-7669 GCA_964464025.1 uncultured Christensenella sp.
AGTCGATGTCGGCACGCAATGTGTGAAGTGGAAGATTTCCAACTTGTTGGAACTCACTTCTTGCAATTTCAGCACCGTCTAGTCGGCCACCGATCATAACTTTAACACCTTCTGCTCCTGCTTTTTGAACTTTTTGAATTGCTTGTTTCATTGCTCTTCTCCAAGAAACACGTTTTTCAAGTTGTTTTGCAATTGAATCTGCAACAATCATAGCGTCTAAATCAGGTTTTTTAACCTCTCTAATGTTAATTACAATATTTTTACTGCTTGAAATCTTTGCGATGTCTTTTTTAATAGTTTCAACTCCGGCACCTTTCACACCAATAAGCATTCCCGGTCTACCTGTTAAAATTGTAACAGTTAGTCTTGCTTGAGAACGTTCTATTAAAACTTTAGAAACACTGCATTGATTGTATTTTTTCATTATTGATTCTCTAATATTGTGGTCTTCAAGAATATTTTTTGCAATATCTTTTTTGT
Source organism: uncultured Christensenella sp. (assembly GCA_964464025.1). Lineage (GTDB taxonomy): Bacteria > Bacillota > Clostridia > Christensenellales > UBA1242 > UBA7868. Next base: position 481 of record CAYXET010000035.1, read on the forward strand.
TTCCAAACCATTGAGAATCCCAAGTCTTATTAACTTTTAATCTTAATCCGATTGGATTAACTTTTTGTCCCATACAATTCTCCTTTTTTATTTAACTGTATCCAAAATAACAGTTATGTGTGTTGTTCTTTTTAAAATTCTACATCCTCTTCCCTTAGCTTTTGGTGTCATCCTTTTTAGGGTTGGACCCGGATTTGCCAAGGCGGTGTCAACAACTAAATCTTCTTTATTTAAATTCATATTATGTTCTGCGTTGCTAGCAGCACTATTTAAAACTTTTAATACACTAATTGATGCAGTGTTTGGAATAGCTTCTAGGATAGCAGCAGCCTCTACATATTTTTTCCCTCTAATGGTTGCTAAAACTCTGTTAACTTTGCTAGGACTAATTCTAACATATTTACTTGTTGCTTTAGCCATTGTGTCTAAATTTGCCATTTACTTACCCTCCTATTTCTTTCCTTTTACAGCATTAGTTTTCTTTGCAGCATGACCTTTAAAAGTTCTAGTTGGAGCAAATTCGCCAAGTTTATGACCAACCATATCAACAGTGCAATAAACAGGAATATGTTTTCTTCCGTTATGAACAGCGATTGTGTGACCAACAAACTCTGGATATATTGTTGAACTTCGACTCCAAGTTTTGATAACTTGTTTTTGGTTTGCTTCATTCATTTTTTTAACTCTATTTAACAACCTTTCTTCAACAAAAGGTCCTTTTTTCAATGATCTACTCATACTTTTCACTCCTAATTAACACGCTTAATTATAAGTTTGTTAGAATATTTTTTATGTTTTCTTGTTTTCATTCCAAGAGCTGGTTTACCCCAAGGAGTTTTAGGACTGTCGTGACCAACTGGGCTTTTACCTTCACCACCACCATGTGGGTGATCGATTGGGTTCATAACCGAACCACGAACAGTAGGTCTGATTCCTAGGTGTCTTGTTTTTCCTGCTTTACCAATGTTAACAAGTTCGTGATCAAGATTTCCCACTTGACCGATTGTTGCACGGCATTTTAAAGGAACTTTTCTCATTTCGCCACTTGGCATTTTGATTGTTGCATATTTCCCTTCTTTTGCCATAATTCGTGCTTCAATTCCTGCCGATCTTGCAATTGCTCCACCTTTTTTAGGTTGAATTTCAATGTTGTGAACAACTATACCAACTGGAATATTTTCTAGTGGCAAGCAGTTTCCAACTTTAATTTCTGAATTCACACCACTTGTAACAACATCGCCAACATTTAGGCCATTTGGTGCCAAAATATATCTCTTTTCACCATCTGCATAGTGAAGTAGTGCAATGTATGCTGAACGGTTTGGATCATATTCTATGCTTGCAACTTTTGCTGGAATATCATCTTTGTTTCTTTTGAAATCAATAACTCTATATTTAACCTTGTTTCCACCACCAATGTGACGAACAGTTATTCTTCCGTAAGAGTTTCTTCCGCCTGTTTTCTTCTTTTTTGCAAGAAGTGCTTTTTCTGGAGCAACTTTGCTTAATTCAGAATAGTCTGAAGTTGTCATTTCTCTTAAAGATGGAGTTACTGGTCTATATTGTTTAATTGCCATAATTAATTTTCCCCCTATTAACTCAAACTGTCAAAGAACTCAATAGTTTTACTATCTTTTTTAAGTGTCACATAAGCTTTTTTAAACTTTGAAGTGTAACCCTGAGCTCGTCCTTGAACTTTGAATTTTCCATCATAATTTACAGTGTTAACTTTATCAACCTTAACACCGAATACGCTTTCGATTGCTTTTTTTATTTCTGTCTTATTAGATTCTCTTTTAACAATGAACGCATATTTTTTGTTTGCTACATCACTATAACTTTTTTCAGTTAAAAGTGGCTTTATAATAACATCATATTCTTTCATTATTTACAAGCCTCCTGAATTTTTTTAATAGCATCTTTAGTGATTAAAACATTTTTGTTCGCAACAACTTCATAAGTGTTCAACAAATTTGCTTCAACAACTGAAAGTGTTTGAATGTTTGAAGAAGCTCTTAAAACATTCTCGTTTTTGCCATCGATAACCAAAACTGTGCTTTTGTCGAATTTAAAGTTATCCAAAACTTTTTGCATTTCTTTTGTTTTTGCATCAATTTTAATTTCATCGATAACAGTGATTTCATTTTGTTCTAGTTTTCTAGAAAGTGCACTAACAAAAGCAATTTTCTTGGCTTTTGCATTAACTTTTTTAGAAAAATCTCTTGGCTTTGGTGCAAACACAATTCCACCACCTGTCCATTGTGGACTTTTTGATGAACCTTGTCTAGCACGACCAGTGTGTTTTTGCGCCCAAGGTTTTTTTGCATGTCCTCTAACTTCTGAACGAGTTAAAGTGCTTTTTGTGCCTTGACGTTGATTTGCAAGATATGCAACAACAACTTCGTGAATTAAAGTTTCATTGTAAGGTGCTTTAAAAACTTCATCACTTAAAGTTACACTGCCACATTCTTCCGCATTGATATTATAAACTTTAACTTTTGGCATATACTTACTCCTTATTTTCCTTTTACCGCTGTTTTAATTGAAAGTATTGCACCTTTTGGTCCCGGAACTGCTCCTTTAATTAAAAGAACATTTCGGTCCGTATCAACCTTAACAACTTCTAGATTTTGAATTGTAACTTTTTCGTTACCATATTGACCAGCAAGTTTTTTACCTTTGAAAACTCTGCTTGCGTGGCTGCTTGCACCCATAGAACCACTTGCTCTGTGAACAACAGAAACGCCATGTGTCATTCTGTGTCTGTGTGCATTCCAACGTTGAATAACGCCAGTAAATCCTCGACCACGAGTATATCCTGTAACGTCAACTTTTTCACCCTCTGTGAAAATTCCGCAGTTAATTTGGTCACCAACGTTTAATTCGTCATATTTTGGATTTTCGATTTCTCTAACATATTTTTTGCTAGAAATATTTGCTTTTTTAAATTGTCCAAGTTCAGCTTTGTTTAGTAAACTTTCTCTAGTTTCTTTAAACGCCACCTTTAAAGCCTTATAGCCGTCATTTTCTTCTGTTTTCTTTTGAAGAATGCTAACTGGGCCAGCTTCAATTACTGTTACAGGAATAACCAAACCGTTATTTGCAAAAATTTGAGTCATTCCAAGTTTTTTGCCTAATATTTCATTTCTCATAACGCTTGCCTCCTATACCTTAATATTAATGTCTACGCCTGCTGGAAGATCCAACTTCATAAAAGCATTAACTGCTTTTGCTGAAGGGCTTAGAACATCAATAACCCTTTTGTGTGTTTTGATTTCGAACTGTTCACGAGAATCTTTGTGTTTGTGTGGTGAACGAATCACCGTGATAACTTCTCGGTCAGTTGGTAGTGGAATTGGTCCACTGATTTTACAACCATTCTTGTTTGCAACATCTATAATCCTTAAAGCCACTTGGTCGATTAAGGCATGGTCATAAGATTTTAATTTGATTCTGATTTTTTGTGTTGCCATTTTTTTTCTCTCTCCTTTTTAAATTCAAGTTAAGCACTAACATTCCGCCGTGTGTTTCATAAGTGTTAACTTAAAAAAATGCTTAATTAAATTTCGTTTAGTTTCTTTTCTAAACTAGGTTAGTTTAAGTTCTCTCGTCGCTACCAAGGAAAAGGCACGTAGTAACCTTAAACATCATCCCTAAATTACACAGCATAGTCATTATATAACAAAAAAATGGCTATGTCAACCATTTTTTTGATAATTTTTAAATTATTTTTTGAAAATTTTTTCATGCAATTTTTGCTGAATTTTTAAACAAAATTTAACACATTTTTATATGCTCATTTGTTCAAATTAAACTTATAACTAAAACTCTAAGCCCTTTTCGCTACGTTTAGTTTTTTTGTCATATTTATTTTTGGTCATTTGTGATTTTAAATTGTCAATTGCCAAGTCTACGCTTTTATACATATCTTCACTTTTGCCTTTGCTAGACAAATCGAACCCATTATAGTTTGTTTTTAGTGAAACTATATGCTCTCGTGATGCAATTGAGAAACTAACATAAACAGTAGGTTCTCCCCCTTTATAAAATTTCTCTAGTTTTGATAGTTTTTTCTCACACAACCCTTCTAGCGCCTTAGAGTTGATGTCGTTAAGAAATTCTACTTTCATAGTGAAAGCCTCCTTTATATTTAATTGTATAATTATTATAATATATGTTAAAATTTTAGTCAAACGATTTTCATAAATTTCAAAAATTCACAAATCAACAACTCTCCTTTGATTTTTAGTTGTTTTTTGTGTAAGTCAATTAAATTTTTAACCACAAAAATGTTTACACTTTTTAAAGAAAATTTTCGAGATTTTTTAACGCGATTTTTGCACACTCATTTTCAGCCTTTTGTTTGCTTGTGGAAATTTGTTTGCAAACACTTTTTTCGTTAATAAATAGTTCAATTTCAAATATTCTTTCGTTATCCATACCAGATTGGGAAATTAACTTATATTCAAACTTTCCTTTTTTTGCTTGCACTCTTTCTTGCAAAGTTGTTTTATAATCTGTGTGTTCGCCATAAATTTTAAGAATATTTTCTTTGCTTAAATTTAAAAATCTATAAACAAACTTTTTACACTCGTCAATGTTGCTGTCAAGATAAACCGCACCTATTAGTGCTTCACAAAAATCACCTTTCACACTTTCATTATCTTTTAGGTTATCTGAGCAAACTTTCAAAAACTTGTTTAGCCCATAGTTTGTTATAATTTTGCTAAGATAACTGCAACTTACAGCGCAAGCACGATATTTTGTTAAAACCCCTTCATCCAAAGGAAAATTTTTCACCAAAAATTCTGCCACAACAAAACCAATTATACTGTCGCCCAAAAACTCAAGACGCTCGTTATCTTTTCCATTTTGTTTGTGCAAAAACGACGAATGCGTTCGTGCAATGTCCAGAAGAGACTTATCCTTAAATTCATAGCCAATTATTTTTTCAATTTCCTTCATTCTATTCCTCTATTGATTTTGAAAATTCTTCTTCGAATTTTTCTAACACATGATTATTTTTTAAATCTATTGCTTGTTTAACAGCCACTTCAAAAGCAACGTGCGAACTTGACCCATGCACTTTTATTAGTGGTTTTTTAATCCCCAAAAGCACCGAGCCACCTTGATAGTCCATATTAAGTGATTTTTTTATATTCTTAAAAGTTTTTTTCATAAAAAGCGCACCAATTTTTGAAAGAAATGATGATTTTATTTCAGCTTTTAGTTTTGTTAAAATCAAATTGATTGCCCCCTCGGACCCTTTCAACAAAATGTTTCCGCAAAAACCATCACTAACAACAACATCATAGTTGCCACTAAAAACATCTCTTGCTTCTACGTTTCCAACAAAATTGATTGGAAGAGTCTTTAACTTTTCGTAAGTCTGTTTTGCAAGTTCGTTACCCTTGTTTTCTTCAAGCCCAATGTTTAATAGTCCTATTCTTGGCGAAGAAATTTTCATAACTTCTCGCATATAAATGTTTGCCATTAAAGCAAAATCACACAAATATGCAGGCTTGCAATCTACGTTCGCGCCACAGTCAATCAGCATCACACTTTTGTTTGTTAGCGTTGGTAATAGTGGGCAAAGTGCCGGCCTTGAAACGCCACGAATTCGGCCAACTTTCAAAAAGCCACCAATCAACAGCGCCCCGGTGCTTCCGCCCGAAATGAAAGCGTCATAGTCTTCATTTAGTTTTTCAAAGCCAACAACCAAACTACTATCAGTTTTTTCTTTTATCGCCTTTGTTGGAATGTCGTTACAACTAATTTCAGTTGGTGCGTTTATAACTTTTATTCTTTTAAAATCGCACTTATATTTTTTTATTTCATCCAAAATATCTTTTTCATTCCCTAAGAAAGTAACTTCGATTTCCTCAAAACTATTCACACTGTTAATTCCAGCAAGAACAACTTCTTTATATCCCTTATCTATCCCTAATGTATCAAACAAAATTTTATTCATAATTTTCTCCTAGTAAATTATAAAAATATAAAACGAAAAAGTCAAACAATTATTACTCATTCAAACTAAAAATTATAAACAAAAAAAACGCCATTTCGACGTTTTTGTTTTCTTAGTTTTCTTTATTGCTTTTTGTCATATCTACAACTTGTTCACCTTTATAGTAGCCACAATGTGAGCAAACTCTGTGTGGCAAAGTATATTCGTGACAGTGAGGACATTTTACAACGCTAGGAGCATCAATTTTCCAATTTGCTTTTCTGGAATCTCTTCTTGCTCTGCTAACTTTAACTTTTGGAACAGCCATATCACACCTCTCTAATAATTCATAATTTACCTAACGAGTATAATCAATTAAAATGATTTTGTCAATGATTTTTCACATTTTTTTATTTTTTTTAATTGTTAACCCAAAATTTTCTATTTGCTTAAAAGCTTTTCAGTTTCTCTTGCAATAACAAGTTCTTCGTTTGTTGGAATAACATAAACTTTAACCTTGCTGTTTTTTGTTGAAATTTCAGTTGCAGGTTTTCTTCTTGTCTCTTTGTTTTTTTCTTCGTCAATTTCAAGACCAAGATAGGTTAATGTTTCCAAAACTTCGCTTCTAAGTTCAGGGGAATTTTCTCCAATTCCGGCAGTGAACACAATTGCATCAACCCCGTTTAGAACACCAGCATAGCTTGCAACGCTTTTTGTGATTGTATAGCACATCATATCCATTGCTAGTTTTGCGTTTTCGTTTGTTGAAAGTTGACTTTCAATGTCTCGGCTATCACTGCTGAAACCACTAATTCCAAGCAGACCACATTGTTTGTTTAGAAAACTTGTTGTTTCCTTAATGTCCCAGCCTGTTTTTTTCATAATAAATTCTATGATAGAAGGGTCAATGTCACCACTTCGAGTTCCCATCATAACGCCGGCTAGTGGTGTGAAACCCATTGTTGTGTCCATACACTTCCCGCCCAAAACAGCACTTATGCTTGCACCGTTTCCGATGTGACAAGTTATAATTTTTGTGTCTTCGATTGGTTTGTTTAGCATTTTTGCAGCTTCTTCGCTAACAAACTGATGGCTCATTCCGTGGAAGCCATATTTTCGAATTTTATATTCAGTGTAAAAATGTTGAGGAATTGCATACATATATGCCTTTTTTGGCATTGTTTGGTGAAAAGCTGTGTCGAACACAACAACGTTTGGAATGTTTGGAGCAACACTTTC
>CAYXET010000036.1:0-7092 GCA_964464025.1 uncultured Christensenella sp.
GTGAAAACGCTGGGGTATAAATTTTTAATCACGCCTGTTAATTCTTCGGTCTTCTTTCTCCCACGATTAACAAGCATCTTCACATTTTTGCCTTTAATTTCTTCAATTTTGTTTTTAATATCTAATAGTGTAAGATTGTTTTTCATAAAAAAATTATTAACGAACTTTTGTTTTTTAAACGTATAAAAAAACCCGAAACATCGGGCTTTAATTAATCTTCATCGTCATAATCTTCATCGTCTAAATCATCGTCGTCCAAATCGTCTAGGTCAGAAAAGTCGTCATCAGACAAATCGTCAATTTCTTCATTCATTTCATCTTCATCGTTCATTTCAGAAGATGATTCGTCTTCGTCGTCTAAATCATCTAACGAAGAGTCTAACTCGTCTTCGTCACGGATAGAGCACATTTCGCCAAGTTCATCTTCTTCTGTTTCAACGTCTTCATTTTCAACATACATTCGCCAATTTTCTTCACGAACTTCGTCGGACATTTCATCATAGCCACTTTCTTCTTTGCAATATGAACACATATCCTCGTTGTCGGTGATATAGTTAGACTTGCAAACTGGGCATACAACCATTTCGTCAAGTTCGTCACGGCTACCAAGCGTTGACAATTCTGTTTTGCACACACTGCACAACTTATCCTTTTTTTTGATGTAATTTAATTCGCATCTAGGGCAACGAATATATTCAACTTTTTCCATAATTAACTCCTATTGTTTTAATCTACGCTTATTATATATATTAATTATGTAAAAGTCTAGTGATTTATACAAATTTTTTTACTATTTTTTGTTATGCACCTTCTAAAAGCATTTTGTCTGCAACAAGGGCAATAAATTCGCCATTTGTTGGCTTTTCGTTGTTTGAATATACCTTAATTCCAAAAAGAGAATTAATGTTTTCAATTTTTCCTCTGTTCCAAGCAACTTCAATTGCGTGACGAATTGCTCGTTCAACTTTACTGGCGCTGGTTTCGAATTTATCGGCAATTGACGGATATAGTTTTTTCGTTATACTATTGATAACTTCTGGGTTATCCACTGCCATTTTTATTGCTTCTCTTAAAAATTGATAACCTTTAATATGTGCGGGAATTCCAACTGTGATAAAAATGTTTGTTATTTTTTCTTCTAAATTTTTATTTTTCACAACAGTGAAAGGACTTTTTCGTTGACTAAGAACGTCAATCACTCTGCTTTTTAAACTTTCACTATTGAATGGCTTAATCATATAATAACTCACCCCAAGTTCGATTGCTTTTGTTATAAAACCGTCTAGGCTGATGCTTGTTAGAACAATTATTTTTGTGTCAAGTTTTAATTCGTTTATTTTTTCAATTAGCGTAAAGCCGTCGATACCTGAAAGCACAACATCCATTATAACAAGTTTAGGTTGAAGTTTTTTTATTTCTTCAAGTGCAACAAGTCCATTTGTGCTAACTCCAACAATATCATAATTGGTGCTAAAACTCTCCTTTAATAGTTCTAGTGTTTGCTCATTTTCGTCAATAAGCATAATTTTTGTTTTTTCCATAAATTTTCTCCTTATATTTCTTTTTTGTGTTTTTAAAAACAAGAAAATATTATCATTATTTGTTAATAAACGCAAGAAAATAAAGAAATTGAAAATATAATGTTTTGTCTAAAAAGAAATTAATATGGTAAATATTGTCGAAATTCTTTATCTTCATCAATTTTTAAAATTATTTTTTAGAAAAAGTTTGAATTTTGATTAATATTTTATTTTATTAACATTAGATTGCTAAATAGGAATTTTTTTGCAAAAAAAGCACATTATTAAAATAATATGCTTTTAAATTTTAATTTGCTTTGTGAATATCCAAAACTGAGCCAACAAGTTCGCAATCTAGATTTGGTTGAAGAAGGTCGAAACGAACAAGATAATATCCGCTTTCTTCATTGCCAGTATATTTAACATAGGTGTAAATATATCCTGCCTCATAATCAAAATTTTGTGTCACTTCGGTGCCAAATTCTAGGCCATCGGAATTAAACGTTGTTTTTTCACCGCTGATTGCATCAACTTTGCTCAAAACACTGTTGCCATCAAGCCCATAGATTGTTGTGCCATAAATTCCTAGCACTGTGAAACTTTCTTCTAACAAAACTTTGCAATTGTCTAGGCTTTCAACCCCTGTTAATAACAAAAGTTTGTTAACATCGTCGTTTGAATAGGTTGCAACAACCCCTGCTGAACTTAATGCATCATTATCCAAAACATAGGTGTTTGAATAAGAAACAATTGTATATTGCTTTTCTGTGTTTCCAAAATTGTTGATTGATGCACTGAAAACATAAGAGTCTGTTAGTGTGGAATTTGCTCGGACATAATATATTTTTTTGTTTGTTACTTTTTTGATTGTGTAGGTGTTATAGTTATCTCGGCAAACAATTTCTTCAACATTTGTGTTTAAATTTGCTTTTGCCAAAACATTTCCCGTCACACCATTTTCAATTGATTTGAATGAACGAGTGTAGTATACAAAACCATCTTCAGAATTCACTCCAAAATCTGTCACACCTTCACTTACAACAGAAAGTTTTTCAACCTTTGTTCCATTGATTTTTGCACATTTTAGATAGTTGTTAGAAAGATATAACAAATATACTTTTCCATCAACTTCCTTGAAAACTAAATTCTCTTTGCTTGTAAGGTTTAGAGCGTTTACAAGTCTTGTTGGATTCCCGCCTGAGATTGACACTGCAAAAACATCGGTTAAATCAAAACGAATTGTGCCCTCGGCATCTTTTTCGGTGTTAGGGCTAGTGAAATATAAGGTTTGACCAAAAATGTATAGGTTTGTGTATTCAAAACCTGCAACCTTAGACACAAGCAATTCACAATTTTTCAAGGTTTTTGTTTCTTCGCCATCTTCGTTGGTTGTTACATCATACATCAATTCGCCATTTTCTAGTTTTGCCCTATAAATTGCACCATGTGTGCTTTTGCCAAGCGAATTGTCATCACCCGACAAACTAGAACTTAGAACATAACCGTTCACAAAATATAGATAATCTCCTTTTCGAACGCACAACGAGCCATTCCCCGTGACAGGGTCGGTTGCTGCTGGACCTTCTTGGATATTAGAACCACAGCCAAAAAAGCTGAAAGCTGTTACAAACATTATACACATTAAAAATAAACTTAAAATCTTTTTCATTTTGTCTCCATAATACTAAATATGTTATAAATTTTAACAAATTTAAAAAAAATAGTCAATAAATTTAATGTAATTATTAACTATTTTTAAAATTTAATAATATATATCATTCTAATATCATTTCAATTTGGCTGCCATTAAGGGCATCTTGATACATTAAATAATATCCATATCCCTCAGGGCTATCGGGGTTAAGCGGGAACCATTGATAGTAGTTTTTAAACTCATCATCGGGCTTAACACTAAATTCCCCAGCAATTCCATAAACAATATAAGAAATTTCGTCGTTTTCCTTTATCACTCCAAAGACATAATAGTTCCCGTCTTCTTTTTCAACTTTCACAAAAATCGAGTTAGGAATTAGGTTTTCTAGTGCTTCTTCATGTGGATTTGTTAGCAAAAGTTCGTCTATTTGTTCACGAACAGAATTCAAAAATTCAAATTTATTGTCTGTTTCGTCATTAACTCTATTTTCAATTTTCTCGTCGTTTAACTCATTTTCAAAACTGGACATATTTTCATCAATTAGTTTTTCAATTTCTTCATCTGTTTCAAAATTATTTTCGTCATAATCAAAACCTATTTGGTCGTCGTCTTTCTGTTCACAATCATAAGTTTTTGCTGAAAAAGAATTTTTATTAAAGTTTTCGTCAATAAAATTACTATTTTTCACATCTTGTGCACTTAAAATGTTGTCTCTTGCTTCCTGTTTGACAATTTCTTTCTTATTTTCATCACCAAAGTCAAACAAAATGGAATTTTGCCAAACTTTTGTTGTTTCGTTGCTTCCCCAAACTAGTATTTTTGATTTTCCGTTCTCAATTTCAATAACAACGACGCTTACTTTTTGCATTAAATCAAGTTTTTTGTCTATTATGTAGGAATTCAAACCTGATAGTTTCACTTTAAAAAGTTCGTCGCCACACTTTATCCCCAAAACGCATTTTTCACTTGGAGAAATTCCAAACAATTTTATGCTGACAAGTGTCTTTTGTGTGGTCGTTTCAAGTGTGATAAATCCTTTTTGCTTTTCATTTTCACTATTGCTCGTTAAAATTATATTTTTTATCATAATAAACTCCTTTTTTATTAAAATATCAAATTATTTTTTTGTTTTTAATCGCCAAAAAATCATCTATATTTTTTGTTAAAACAAATGATTACGTTTCAATTATACTAGACAAAATTATGCGAAATTTGAAACAAAATCACATATTTACAATTTTTTTGTTTTATTTTTATATGCTATATTTTAAATAAATGTTTATAACAAAATGAACGTGAACGAGTTTTGAACTCACCTGCGCCCAAGGTGCAATAGTCCCTTTTTGCGACCAAAAAACTAGAAAAACTTGAAAGTATGCAATCTTTTTATAGATAGGGTTTAAATTATTAGTAAATAAAATTAAATCTTAAACAAAAAACGGCAAAACTGCCGTTATTCTTAAAAAAAATCTTTATATTATTTTAAAAATTTTGAAAACTGAATTTGACTTGCAACCATATCATCTAAATTTTTTGTTACAACAAAATTAATCTTTTCTTTTGCTTTTTGATTGTTAGAAATAAAAACGCTAACATCACCTTCTCGCCTTTCGCCAAAGAAATATTTTGCTTTTATCCCTAAGTTATTTTCAACAGAATATAAAATGTCTAGCACCGAATAACCTTGACCACTTGAACCAATGTTAAAAACATAATATTCGCCAAGACTAGCCATTGCTGCTTGCTCAAAAGCACTTGCCACATCTTCAACATGAACATAATCTCGAACAGTCGAGCCATCTTTTGTTGGATGGTCTCCACCATTAATTTTAACTTCTTCTCCGCTTTTGACCTTGTCAATTAAAAGCGGAAGAACGCCAAGATATTCTTTGGTTTTTGAATTGTCCCCTAAATTATATTCCACATTCGCTCCAATTGGGTTTGAAAGTCTTAGAACAATTGCTTGAGAATTTGTTTCCTTTGCCCAAAATTTGATAAGTTCTTCGCACTCACTTTTTTGACTAGCATAAGGTGAAAGCGGATTTTTTGATGTTTCTTCGTCTACTATTGATTTTGAAGTTTTTCCATAGACAGTGACCGAAGAAGAAAAAATTAGGTTTTTTACGTTATATTTTGTTAGAATTTTAAGTAAATTTTGTGTTAAGACAACGTTATTTTCATAATAATCGTTTGTTTTAATAAAACTTTCACCAACATATTTCTTCCCTGCCAAGTGAATGACTAAATCAATTTTTTCGTCGATAAACAACTTTTCAAGTTTTTCATAATCAAGTAAATCAAAATTATAAAATTTAATTTGCAAATATTTTTCCGCCAACCTTAAAATGCTATCTTCGTGCGAGTTTGATAGATTATCGACCACAATTAGTTTATTGCCCCATTTTGCAAGTTTTTGAATGACGTTGCAACCAATATATCCCGCTCCACCAGTGATTAAAATTGTTTTTGAACGATTTTCATCTCCGTTTTCATAGCCAAGATAACTAAGTCGCTCCCAGCCCGTGTAATTTAATTTTTTGCAATCGTGAATAAATTTTATATAGTCAAAATCAATGCTTTTTCGCTCAAAACTTATATTTTCTCCATCAAAATCAATCATCACATAGTTACTAGGGCTTTTTAGCCCAAGCGAGCCAACATCCACAAACTTTGTGCCATTTTCAACGCTTTCGCCGGGCGAATGAATGTGGCCATAGAAAATATAGTCAAAACTTTCGTTCAAAACACCAAATTGCGTTGAAAGATCTTTATCTTTAAGGTCAATGTCCTTATTTGACATATTTCCCTTTGACCAACCATAGTGTGTGAACCTGATATTATATTTCCCCAAAACAATATCATAATTTAATGGAAGATTTTCAAAAAAAGGTATATAATTTTGCATTTTTTGCCTGTTTTCTTCAAAATGTTTATAAAAAACCGAACTAACATCGTGACTAATATCGTCGACATATTTTGTCATTCTCGCTTCGTGATTTCCCAAAACCATTTTGAAATCATATTTCATCAACTCGTCCATACATTCTTTTTGATATGGCCCAAGACCAACCATATCGCCAAGACAAATTCTTAGGTCGGCGTGTTTAAAGTCGTCACGACTTGTTAATTTTTTTAATTGCTCATAATTCCCATGAACATCTGCAAAAACACAAATTTTCATTTTTCTCCTTTGAAATTCAACAAAATCTATAAAAAGTATAGATTTTTAACAATAAATTTATTGACTTAAAATGTTAAAAAGTTTAACAATTTTTGCAACTTCAATCTCTTCCGCCCTAACATTTTCTTTTAAATTTAAACACGATAAAGCATAAATCAACTTCTCTTTTTGTGCAAAAAATTTTAAATTGTTAACTAAAGTTTTTCGACGCATTGAAAAACAACTTCTAACAAAACTACGAAATTCTTCTTTATTTTTTATATCAAATTTATTTCTGTTTATGTTTATCACCACAAAAGACGAATCCACGTTTGGCACGGGCGTGAACATTTTTCTGTTAATTTCACGCACAATCTGGCAATCGGCAACTGCTTGGACCATCACCGACAAAACTCCATAATCTTTTGTTTTCTCTTTTGAGCAAATTCGCTCAGCAACTTCTTTTTGAACCATAATTGCAAGACTGGAAAGGTTATAGTTCCCCTCCAAAAACTTAAAAATAATTGGCGAAGTGATGTAGTAGGGAAGATTTGCAACTATTTTGAAGTTAGAAGAAAATTTTTGATTGATTTCTTCTTCGCTAGCATCCATAATATCTTTAAAAACTATCTCATAATTTGAATAATCTAACAAGTTTTTTTCAATTGTTTCCCTTAAACTTGTGTCAATTTCGTAGCAAACAACTTTTTTTGCACTTTCACACAAAAATTTTGTCAACGTTCCTGCCCCAACGCCAA
>CAYXET010000036.1:7102-7493 GCA_964464025.1 uncultured Christensenella sp.
TTTTCGTTTGAAACTTGACTGTCTTTCACCAAGGCTTTTAATAAATTCGGGTCATAAATAAAATTTTGACCATATTGTTTTTTGTATTTTATATCTTCCATTATATCCTGTAAAATTTCCTTACATTTTCTCGAATAATATTTTCAAGTTCATTTTTATTTATTTGCTTAATTTCACACATTTTTTCAAAAACATATCTAACATTTTTAGGTTCATTTTGCGTTCCCCTAAAAGGTTCGGGCGAAAGATAGGGACTGTCTGTTTCGGTCATAATTCTGTTGCTTGGCAAAAAGGCAATAACCTCGGCTGCCTTGCGCGAATTTTTGAATGTGATATTTCCAGTGAAAGAAAAATACGCACCAAGGTTTAACAGTTGCTTTGCATATTCCAA
>CAYXET010000037.1:0-7480 GCA_964464025.1 uncultured Christensenella sp.
GAAATTACAGTTGGAAAAATCATCATTATGGTCGACATTGTCGTTCTTGTTCTAAGTTTTGCAAACTTTGGATTAATCAACAGCTTATATACAATTCTTGCAATTTATTTAACAGGCAAAATCACAGATATTGTGATTGATGGTGGCAAGGGCACAAAGGCATACTATATTATAAGTGACAAAATTAGCGAAATTTCGCAAGCGTTAACCGAGAATTTTCTTCACGGAGCAACAATCATAGATGGAACAGGCGTCTTTTCCAAAAAAGAAAAGGATATAATTTTGTGTTTGGTGAATAAATATGAAGCACGAGCACTAAAAGGAATTGTCTTTAAAATTGATAGCAAGGCGTTTTTGTTTTCAACAAATGTTATTGAAGCGTTTGGTGAAAACTACACGAACGATTTTAACATTGACCACGAAAAAATAGAGAAAAGTAAAAAGCAACAAGCACAAAAAGAAGAAATTTCTCAAAAAGAAAATGAGCAACAAAACGAGCGAGAAAACGTGCAAGAAAAAGCAGAAAAGGAGAAAAAATGAACAAAGTTGTTGTAATCACTGGTGCATCAAGCGGGATAGGCTTAAATTTATATAAAATATATGAAAGTATGGGCGACACGCCAATTTGTTTGTCTAAATCAAACGACGCAAACTTGGCCAACTTATATGAATGCGATGTTTCAAAAGAAGAAATGGTTATTGCGTGTTTTAAAGAAATTCAAAAAAAATATAAATTCATTGACATTTTAATTAATAACGCGGGTTTTGGAATTAGTGGTGCAATTGAACTTGAAAATTCTTCAACAGTTGAAAATTTAATGAATGTCAACTTTATGGGGGCGTATTTGTGCTATAAATATGCCGTGCCGCTAATGAGAAGAGGAAGTCGAGTTGTTAACATAAGTTCGGTCTGTGCAATGTTTCCGGTTATATATCGAGGGTTTTATTGTGCAAGCAAGGCCGCGCTTTCGTCGCTTAGTTTCACCGAAAGTATGGAACTAAAGACAAGCGGAATAAAAGTTATTGCAATTTGCCCGGGGCAAACGAAAAGCAATTTTAATAAGAACCGAATTCGAAATATGTCCACCAACGAGCGTTATGGTGAAACAATAAAATCTACAACCGAAGCACTAAAAAATTCCGACAACAAGCGAATGGACACAAGTTATGTTGCAAAAATTATTGTTAAAGAAAGTTACAAAAAAAATCCTAAACCAATGAAGATTATAGGATTTAAGTATAAAATTTTCTATTTCTTCTATAAAATTCTTCCATTAAGAACATTTTTGTATTTCACTCACAAGTTTTTAGGGCACTAAAAATTATCTTCAAGCCCCAAAAGTTTGTCGGTTGAAATGTTAAAAAACAAAGAATAGGCAACAAGCGTTTCAATTTGCGGTTTATGAGATTGATTTTCAAGTCGTGCAATAGACGCTTGACTTATCCCAATTTTGCTAGAAAGCGCTTTTTGAGTTAGCCCTTTTTCCAGTCGAAGTTCTTTTATATATTCACTAAAATATTTTGCATTATCCATATAATTATAATATACTCATAAGTATAATTTTTACTTGACATATACCTATAAGTATATTATAATTTTTTTATGAATTTTATGAAACACAAATTAAACAAATATGCAACATTCTATAATGTGACTTTGCTTAAAAATTTTATGAAAAAATATCATCTTTCAAAGCGCAAGTTTGCAATTTTTTGCGATATTCCGCTTGGCGTTTTAAGTGAGATTTTGCAAAACAATTGGGTGCACATAAGTTATATTCACGAAATTGCACATAAAATTAATGTTAATGTGCTAGATTTGATTGATTTTAATGGCACAATTTTTGATTGTTAATTTATTTAACAATAACTTTTAAATATATTTTTTTGCCTTTTTTAACGATAAATTCGTCTTTTTTTGCTAATTTTAGGTTTGCGTTTGTGATTTTCTCGTTGTCAATGGTTACCCCGCCTTGTTCAATCATTCTTCGTGCTTCGCCCTTTGAAGAGAACAATTTTGCGCCAACCAAAAGGTCTAAAACGCCAATTTCGTTTTCAAAACTTAATTCTATTTGAGGAATGTTTTCAAAGTTTGAATTGCTAAAAATGTTTTCTGCCATTTCAATTGCTTTGTCGGCTTTTTCTTTTCCGTGAACAAGTTTTGTGATTTCATAAGCCATTAGTTTTTTTGCTTTGATAATATCCTCTTCCATATATTTTTTAATGTCATCAAGCGGAATTCGTGTTAAAAGTTTCATAACTTTTTCAACATCACGGTCGTCGATGTTATAAAAATATTGATAAAATTCGAACGGTGAAGTTTTGTTTTCGTCAACCCACAAAGCACCTTTTTCGGTTTTGCCCATTTTCACGCCTTCATAATTTGTTAAAAGTGGGTTTGTGAAGGCTTCTAGCGGTTTTTCGCTTACTCCTTCTTTAAAGTTTAATTTTCTAGTGAGTTCTTTTCCGGCAACAATGTTTCCCCATTGGTCAGAACCGCCAAATTCTAGTGTGCAGCCATAATGTTTGTTAAGATATGCAAAATCATAAGCCTGCATTAGCATATATCCCATTTCAAAAAATGTTAGTCCACCATCTTCAATTCGTTTTGAATATGCCTCGCACGAAAGCATCTTGCTAACATTAAAGTGCACGCCAATATCACGCATAAAATCAATATAATCATATCCGCTAAACCAATCTCGGTTGTTCAAGATTAGTGCTTTATTTTCGCCCGACAGGTCCAAAAACTTGCCGATAATGTGTTTTATTGCTTCATAGTTAGAGTCAATAAACTCATCGGTTACCATTTTTCTCATTGAGGTTTTTCCGCTTGGGTCGCCAATTTTGGCTGTTGCTCCGCCAAGCACAACAATAATTCTATGGCCTGCTTCTTGCAAATATTTTGCAATGATTAGTGGAAAACAATGGCCAATATGCAAACTGTCTGCCGTTGGGTCAATGCCAACATAAGCCGTGATTTTTTCGCCATTCAACATTTTTTCAATTTCCTCTAAATTTGTTGCTTGATATATATATCCTCGTTCCATTAAAGTTTTAAATAAATTCTTATCCATAATTCCCCCTAAATTGTGTTATTATAAAAAAACCTTCTTTGGCAGAAGGTAATTATAACAAAAAAACTTCCACCATACGCTAGAATTAAAAATTATAGTAATAATAGTAGTTCTTCATAATCATAAAATAATTATAATAATTTTAAATCTTGTTGTCAACATTTTAAAACTGATTTTCAAATTTTAAATTAACGATTTTAATTTTGAAACTATAATCTATTAGTTAGTAAAAAATAAATTCGTTTTGAAATTATAATTTCATTAGTTGGCAAAAAACAACTTTAATTTGAAACTTAAATTTAAAACTTAAATTTTTTTGTTAGTTTATCAACAAAATTTTCAATTTTATCCTTGAATTTTACGCTTAAAATGAACAAAACAATCAACGCAACATAAATTATTGCCCACAAAATTAGATAATATCCTTTATATGGAATAAGCGTTCCACTGCCAAGAAAACAGATGCAAAAAATCCCAATTGGTCTGGTGATTAAATTTGTTGTTAAGAAAAACTTAAAACTCATATTCGTCACTCCCGCGGCAAGACACAAAATGTCGTCAGGGAAGGCCGGAAAAAGCATCATCAAAAAGAAAGCGTATTTTCCGTTTGTTAGTTTTTTTGTCCATTTTTCAGCGTCTTCTTTTCCGCAAACCCAATATAAAATTTTTTTCCCAAATTTTCGGCCTAACCAAAAGGCAAACAAACTTCCTAAAATTATTGAAATAAAGCTTAAAACAAAAGTCTTCCACGGGCCAAAAATGATTGCTCCGGCAACAGTTGTTATGAACGCGGGCACGGGCAAAATTGTCACTTGCAAAAATTGAATTAGTAAAAAAATAATCAAACTAAAATTTCCGCCACTTAAAATAAAATTTTTAATATCCTCGGCTGTTTTGAATTTTTCTAGAACCCCTGTTTGCTTAAAAATGAGAACGCACAAAAGAGTTAAAATTGCAAAAGCAACTATAACGACAAAAAATCTAAAAATTTTCTCTTTTTTTGCTAAATTTTTCTTATTTTTTTGAGTTTTGTTTAAATTATTTTTTTTCATCTATTTTATTTTATTGCCAAATTTTTTTTATATTCTTTTTAAAATAAAATATAAAATAATAATTTTTAAAAAATAAATAATAGATAAAAAAATAACAGATAAATAAAGAATAACAAATAAAGAATAACAAACAAAAAATAATAATAAGTAAACAAGTAAAAAATAAATTTAAAATTTAAAAAATTAATATCTAATAAACTAATAAAGATTAATAAAGATTAATAAAGATTAATAAAAATCAATAAAAACTAATGAGAATTAATAAAAAGTAATTAAAAAGTAATAAAAAAATAAGGGGATAATAAAATCACTTAAAAATTTTTATAAATTTCTGTTAAAATTAATTTTTTAAAATATAATAATTTATGCTTGAAAATTGCGTTTTATTCTCACAAAAAATGTTAGTTTTTCATAAAAAATCTTATGAAAAGAGAAGGTTATTTAGATAAGTTAAAAAATTTTGGAGTGAAAATTGTTGACCCATTGTCAACTTTTATTGACGAAAGTTGCTTTATAGGCAAAAACACAATTATTTTTCCAAATAACTATATCCAAAAAGGCACGATTATTGGCGAAAATTGTGTGATTGAAGAGGGAAATCATTTTGAAAATACAAAAATTGGAAATGACAACAAAATTGTTAGAAGTTTTTTTGTTGACAGTGAAATTTTTGATCATAACAAAATTGGCCCTTTTTCGCTTGTTTTAAAATCTAAAATTTTTAGTTTCACAAAAATAGGAAATTTTGTTGAAGTGAATAACAGCCAAATATTTTGCGGGGCAAAGATAGACTCGCATTCGCGCATATCCGGTGCTGAAATTGGCAAAAAAACACACATTGGCTGTGGCGTGATTTTTTGTGACCACAGCGGTGAAAAGGAATTTTCAACAATCATAGGCGACAACTGTTTCATTGGAAGCAATTGCAACATAATTTCGCCATTAATTATTGGTGAAAACACATTTGTTTCGTGCGGGTGCACGGTTTATAAAAACATTGAAAGCAATCAGTTTGTAATTTCGAAGCCAGAATTAAAAATTGAAGAAGATTATAAAAAAAATTACCTAAAAAGTTTGAAAAAAAACAATTAAATGTTATAATAAAATATGCAAAAAAGATATGGTGAAAAAGATAGCGCTTTGGCCTTTATTTTGGCAATTGTTTTGCCAAATGTTTTTGCATTTTTGTGCATATTGTTGCTTGCTTTTTTTATTGGCATAGAAAACGTTGAAAAAAGTTTGATATATAACTATCTTTCGTTGATAATTTGTCAAGTTGCATTTCTGGCAATCTATTTTTATGTCACAATTAAAGGTAAGGTTAGTTTTCGTGCAATTTCTCACAAAAAAATTAGTATAAAGCAAATTATCATTTTGCTTTTAATTTCTTTTTGCTGTTTGTTTTTTATTAGCCCAATAATAAATGTTTTCGACGAGTTGCTAGTTAGTTTCGGAATTCCAAAACAAGGTTTGTCGCTTGATATAACAAAGCCAATAAATTTTGTTTTCTATCTTTTTTCGGCTGGAATTTTGGCACCTGTTTGCGAAGAACTTTTGTTTAGGGGCTTAATTTTAAACGGAATAGAAAAACAAGGGAAAGTGCGTGCAGTTTTGATTTCTAGCTTAATGTTTATGCTAATTCACCTAAACATTCATCAAACAATCTATCAATTTTTGTTGGGCGGAATTTTTGCTATCATTGTTTTGAATACCGATAGTATTTATTCTTCAATTTTTGTCCATATTGTTAATAATTGTGTTGTTTTGTTAATAAATTATATTAATCCAAGTTTGTTTAGCTATAAATTTTTGTCACCAAGTTATATTGTTTTGGCAATAGTTTGTTTGATAATTGGGTTAATGTGTGTTTACTATTTGCTAAAATTTTTAAAATCACCTTCTCAAAACAACAAATGTGTTAAAAACAATGAAATTTTGGAACAATCAACACAAAGCTCATATTTAACAAAAAATTTTGACTATGTAAATCTTTCGCTTATTTCAGGCATTATCATTTGGATTTTAATAATTATTTTAACTATCTAGGAGTTTTATGCAAAAAACATCAAATTTTTTTAGAATAACTTTGATATATTTCTTTTCCTTATTGCTTTTTGTTGGCCTAAGGATTGTTTTTAATCTTGGATTTTTAAGCGAACTGAATGAAAATCTTTCCGACCTTATTTCATCTCTTCTAATTCAAGTGATTGTTATGTTTTTTGTCCCGCTTTTGTTCTATTTTTTGCTTTTTAGAAAAAAGCCAAAAGAGGTTTTTTCTTCATTAGGGTTTAAAAAAATTAGCGGAAAGGTTGTGTTGATTAGTTTTTTAATTGGACTTATCGCTTTTGCTTTGAACATTTTCATAAGTTCAATTTTTAACGGACTAATTGAAGCATTTGGCTATAAAAGCCCGTTTAGTTCATCAACGCAGGACTATTCTGTTTTGGGATTTGTCTTGTCAGTTTTTTGCACGGCAATTTTGCCCGCTGTTTGTGAAGAATTTGTTCATCGTGGAATTTTGATGCGTGGGCTATATAACAGCATCAGCGTGAAGCATTCGCTAATTATCAGTTCAATTTGTTTTGGTCTTATGCATCTTAACATCGTTCAAGTTTTCTATGCAACAATTTTAGGCTTGCTAATTGGCTTTGTTTCTATTGTTGGAAAAAGTATTTGGCCGGCAGTTATAATTCATTTCACAAACAATTTTGTTAATGTTTATCTTTCCTATGCCTATAAAAATGGTTGGTTTTTGGGCAATTTCTATGACGTGTTAAATGAACTTTTATCAAAAAATTATTTGTTAAGTTTTGTTTTTATCATTTTGCTAGTTTGCGTGTTAATTTATTTTTTAATATATCTAATATTAAAACTTTTGAAAATAACAAGTTATGAAAATTTTAAAAGTGTTATATATAGTCTAAAAAAGAGTTTTAACAAAGACTTTGCTAGCCACTCGACCTATGGAGAAATTAGTCACCTAGACTATGTTAACGACATCGAGCCGATTATTCTTGAAAATATTCAAGAGCCAAAAGATATGAGCGACTTGTTTTTCCAAGATATCTATCCAAAAGAAAAACTATATGTTAAAGATTTAATATTTTTAATTTGCGTATTCTTTTTGTCGGGGATAATCACAATCTTTACGTTTATTTGGGGGCTGTTATGATTGCAATAAATTTAATTTGTGTTGGCAAAATTAAAGAAAAATTTTTTGTTGATGCAATTTGCGAATATCAAAAACGATTAAAAAGTTTTTGCATGTTAAAGATTATTGAATTGAAAGAAACGAATTATTCCAATCCAACAAAAGGGGAAATTGAAAAAATAAAGGAAATTGAAGGAAAA
>CAYXET010000038.1:0-7338 GCA_964464025.1 uncultured Christensenella sp.
TATTTATTTTATTTATTTTATTTATTTTATTTATTTTATTTATTTTATTTATTTATTTTATTTATTTTATTTATTTTATTTATTTTATTTATTTTATTTTTGAAAAACAACTAAGAATTAAATAACTTATTTATTTTATTTTTATAAATCAACTAAAAAATAATTACTTATTTTTTTTATTTTTTTAAAGCAACTAAAAATAAAAACTTATAACAAAAATACAATTATCTAATCAATTTCAAATTTTTATTTTTAAAAATCGAAATAACAAAAAATTAAAAATTAACATATAAATTCTCTATTTGATAAAAAATGAGTTTTTATCTTTAATTGTCCAAAAAACAAAAAATTTATTTATTTTTCTTTATTAAAGTATCAAAAAAGCGGATGCACTAAAAGTTCCACGCAACCACTTTTTTTCTATTTACTCTTCTATGTTTTTATTTAAATTTTTAATTTCTTGTATATTTTTATTTTTTGTCTGTTTTTATATAATTTTGTCTGTTTTTATATAGTTTTGTCTGTTTTTATAGTTTTATATAGATTTATATACATTTATATGGTTTTATATTCTTTTATAAATTTTTTATTTATAAATCATTTCTTCCATTATAAAACAACTTTTTAATAAAACAAAAACTAATTTTCTTTAAATAAAACACTATTTTATATAATTTCTACTTATTTTATTTGTGAAATAATTTTTTATTTATTAAATAAATATTATTTATATAATTTTTAATTGTTATTTCAAATAAAAATTTCATTTACATATATTTTATCTTTTATTTATAAAACAATATTTTTATAAAATAAAATTTAATTTTCACTTTTTAAATAAATTTTTATAATTTCTAGTTTTATTTATACAATCGTTCATAAGCAGATTGATAATATCTAATTTCCTTTCCTTCTCTTAATTGAGAAATTAAAGATGTTTGATATTCTTCATAGGTGCTAGAATCAACAAGTTCAACCATTTTATCAAACAAACTCTTGTTTGTTCCTTCCATTGCTTCGGTTTCATATAGATAATCAATTGAAACATTTTCAACATTTTCTAAACTAATGCTATCCACATTTCGAATTTTCATAATAATGTGATAACCATATTCAGTTAAAATTGGTTCAGCACAAATTGTATAGTTTTCACTATTTTCAAGCGAACGAGCAGCGTTTGCAAACTCTTCAACCATTGTGTCGGTGATCGATGTGTCAAGGTTAACAGCATAATATTGCGTTTGACTGTTGATTGCTTTTAGCATTCCGTCATCTTGGTTATATTTTTCAACAAATTTAATAAATTCGCTAACTTTTTTGTCGTTACTAACACTATTTATAGCCGTGGTAACTTCACTGAACACCTCGCTAACTGTTTTTTGTGCTTCGTTTTCGTTTAGTCTGTTTGAAACTTTAATGTTAGCAGCAATTTTTGCAAGTTCGCTTTCATATTTGTCAGCATCCTTTTCGCCTGCTTCAAACCCAGTTTTCAAAGTTGAAATTTGGCTTGTTTGTTCATCGGAATATTTTAGTAAAATGTGTGCAACTTCAATATATTTTTCGCCATAAGGTTGATAGTAAACCTCGTTTGAATTTTCTTGCATATCACTGTTATATGCGTCTTCGTCGATTGAATATTTGAAAGCACTATTTCGAACAAGTTCAACATATTTTTCAACAATTTTGTCGAAATCTATTGTCATATTTTGCTCATATCTTTCTTGGAAAATTGTTAGATATTTATTTTTTTCATAAATTTTATAAATTCTTTCTTTTTCTTTTTCAAAAACTTCACTTTCTTTTAAGTTTTTATATTCGTCTCTGCTTTTTTTAGCATTGTTTAAATATTTTGAGTATGCTCGTTGTGCAAGCCCTTCAATTTCATATTCTTCAAGCACAAATTCAATCAAACTTGTGTCAGTTTCTTCTTCGTCTTCACTAACTCGCACATATTCATATTCACCTGAACTTGTTTTCACAACCTTTCCGTTTTCATCCGTTTTTCTAACAATTTTTTTCTCGTAGGGAGAAAATTTCGTCACTTCGGTTTCTTCTTCACTTGAAGTTTTGGAAACTTTTAGTTCTTCAATTTCAATAATTTCATCGGCATAGGTTTTTATTTGCGAATTAATACTGTCATAAACCTCTTGCCAAACTTCATTTTGCTTGGTGATTGAAAGCGCGCCAATTTCCTTCTTTGCTTTTTCATATAATAATTCTCGGTTAATTAAATCTTCCAAAGTTCTTTTAACAGCTTCTTCTTCCGACAAAGAATATTGGTCAACATAGTTATATCCAAAACTATTATAGCCCAAAATTAAGTCTTCCATTGAAATTTTAATGTCACCAACACTAGCAACAGTTTGTGCTAGATATTTTTGATTGTTTATGGTAATCAAATTGCATGCCGATAGCAAACAATTCATGCCAATTAGTATAACAAGTAGTAGTGCTGAAAGTATTTTTTTCACAAATATATCTCCTAATTTATAATTTCTCATTTAATAAAAACAATTAATTATAATATAAATAAAAAAATTTTGCAATCATTTTTAATCATTTATAAAAATATTAATTAATCGTTTTATGTTTGTTTGTTCATCAACTTTGTCTGTTAATTCAATTATTGGTAAAGTTTTTAGATTTAAACTTAAAAATTGCTTATTTTTTGATAGAATATTCAGCATTTTTTGCGTTTTAACATCTTCTGTGGAATAAAATTCAATATAGCACCTGTCAAATGAACTTTCAAAATGTTTTGCATTTACTTCTACCAACAAATTTTTCAAAAGTGCAACATTAATCAAATTTTCCACACTTTTTGGAATTTCCCCAAAATTATTCTCTAATTTTTTTAACATCTCGGTTTGCTCAGCCAAATTTTTTATCACGGAAATTTCCGAATATAAATTAAGCCGCGTTTCTTCGCTTGAAACATAGTCTTTTGGAATAAAACAATTAAGCTTCACACTAATTTTGCAATCATTTTTTGCGCTAGATTTTTGCCCCTTAATTTCCTCAATTGCTTCTTTTAGAAGCCTATTATACATATCAATTCCAACTTTTTCAGCGTGCCCACTTTGCTCTGAACCAAAAATTGACCCAGCCCCTCTAATTTCAAGGTCTTTCATTGCAATTTTAAATCCGCTTCCAAGCCCCGAAAATTCGCTTAAACTGTTTAGCCGTTTATAGGAAATTTCGGTTAAACTTTTGTTTGATGGATAGGTGAAATAGGCATAGGCCGAAATCCCACTTCTTCCAACACGTCCACGCAATTGATATAGTTGACTTAATCCAAGATTTTCGGCGTCAACAACAAAAATTGTGTTCAAAAGTGGCAAATCTATGCCATTTTCAATCAAAACGGTCGAAATTAACACATCGACTTCTTCACGGAAAACTCGGTCGATTATGTTGTTTAGTTGTTTTTTATCCATTTGTCCGTGACAAAATTCAACAACCTTTTGCGGGAACATATCCCTGACTGTTTTTGTGAATGCCGCAATTTTATCAACTCGGTTAAAAACAATCAATGTTTGCCCGCCACGATTTAACTCTCGGGTTATTGCCTGACGAAGCAAACTTGGAGAATATTCCACCACAACAGTTTGAATTGGAAGCCTGTTTTTTGGCGGCGTGTCGATTAAAGAAATATCTCGAACACCAATCAAACTCATATTAAGCGTTCGAGGAATTGGTGTTGCCGACAATGTTAAAACGTCTATATTTTGCCTTAGATTTTTAATTTTTTCCTTATCCGATACCCCAAAACGCTGTTCTTCATCTAGCACCAAAAGCCCAAGATCCTTAAACTTAACATCGGCACTAAGCAATCTATGCGTTCCACAAACAACATTAATTTCACCGCTTGAAAGCCCTGCTAAAATTTGTTTTGTTTCTTTTGCCGACTTAAACCTGTTTAGCGAAACAACATTGACCATAAAATCTTTCATTCTGGCAAGGCAAGTTTTATAGTGCTGTTCACTTAAAATTGTTGTTGGGCACAAAAATGCCACTTGTTTGCCGGACAAAACTGCCTTGAAAATTGCTCGCAACGCAACTTCGGTTTTTCCATAGCCAACATCGCCACAAACAAGTCTGTCCATAACTTTATCGCTTTGCATATCACTTTTAATGTCCAAAATGGCTTTTTCTTGGTCACTAGTAAGGTCATAAGGAAAAGCGTCTTCAAATTCCTTTTGAACAATATCATCTTCACAAAACCTAAAGCCTTTTAGTAATTTTCTTTTTGCATAAAGTTCCTGCAAATTAAACGCCAGTTCTTTCACTTTTGTTTTAACTTTTTGCTTTTCTTTTGCAAATTCATTTGAACCTAGTTTGTTTAGTTTAGGGCTTTCGCTTGTGCCAACATATTTCGAAATTAAATTTGTCTTTTCGTTTGGAAGATATAGCATATCATTATCGCTAAACTGCAAAACGATATAGTCTTTTTCAAACCCCGAAAAGCTGACTTTTTCAATTTTCACACACTTGCAAATTCCAAAAGTTTCGTGAACAACAAAATCGCCAACATTTGGTGTGAAAAAAACTTTGTGAATTTTATTTGAGTTGTCGTCAACCTTCTTTTGTCCATAGATATTAAAATTGGCAAGCAATAAAATTTTGTCTTCTATCAAATCAACACCAAACAAAATTTGAGAGACAAAAATATTAAGTTTTCCTTTTTCTAAATTGTTTTCGTTTTCGATAATCACGTTTTCAAGATTTTTTGAAAGAAAAAATTCGCTTAGTTTTTCAGCTTTAACTTTTTCACTAACACAACAAATAACTGTGCCACCATTTTTCAATTTACTTGCCACATCATCAAACAAAAAATTTAGATTATTGTTATAATTTTTAACAAAACTAGATAAAAAACTATAAACTTTTTGGCTCTCAAAAATTTTGTTGCTTGTGTTAATGTTCAAAAAAGCAAGTTTTGTTAAGTTTGTTTTGAAAACATCATTTTTGTTAACCAAACAATTTTTATGTTCACTTAAAAGTCTTCCTTCGCAAATTAAAGAATTCGTTTCCGACAAAAAGTTCACATATTCGTCATTTATCGCGTCCACAATCATTTTTGGTTCAACAAAAATAACCACAGCCTGCGAAAAATAGTCGAGAATTGAACAATTAAAGTTTTCCAAAAATGGCAAAACAAACTGAGATGGAATATCTTTTGTTTGTCTGTTTTCAATTTCGTTTTTAACAGATATCAGATTGTCTTTTGCTTGCCCTGACTTTTCAATTCTAACGGCTTCGTCAATTCTTTTAAAGATTTTTTCTTCAAGGCTATCATCATAGAAATAAAAATTTTGTGGACAAATTTTCACTTCATCTTTTTCACAAATTTTTTGATAATTTTCAAGCGAAAAAAGCGAAATTGCTTCAACCTCGTCGTCAAAAAAACTAATTTTGATTGGATAATCATAGTTAATTGAAAAAATCGTCACACAATCTCCAACAAAGTTAAACTCGCCACTAGTCAAAACTTCATCAACTTTTTTAAATCCTGCTTTAATCAAATTTTGTTTAAGATTATCGAAATCTAGCCTTTCACCCTTTTTGATTGATAAAATATTTTCTAAAAAACAATTTTTGTTCACCACTTTTTGCGTTAAAACTTTGTTTAGCACAACAAGGCAATCTAGTTCATTATTTGCAATTTTAAACAAAATGTTTGTTAAATTTTTCATATCTTCGTTATCGGAAAAATAACTGTATAGATAATTTTCTATTTTGCTAACAAGAATTTCACAACGAAGATTGCAACTTCTTAGTTCGTCGCAATATTTATAGGCGTCTAAAACAGAGTTCACTACAATAATTTTTTGCTTTGAAATTAATGTTGCAAGAAAAGCAATTTCCGAAAAATTTAGCCCAAAACAAGAGCAATTTTTGCCCGAAGTGACATCATCAATCAAACCTAAATATTTGCTTTCGCTATTATTTTTCTTTAAAAATTCAATCATAAACTTTTGTTTTCAACTTTCCCATTATTTTTTATAAATTCTTCTAAAAATTCACTAGTTTTTTCAAAAACTGTGTCGAATGTTCCTTTTTTATAACTGCTTAAAACATAGGTTATAAGTGGAAGTTTAGATTTTTCGTCTCTAATTCCTATTCTAAGCCTTTTAAAATCTTCACTTTTCAATTCGTTAACAATATCTCGCATTCCGTTGTGCGTTCCACTTTGGCCACTATTTCTGAAACGAACACTTCCAATTGGAAGGTCATAGTCGTCATAAACAATCAAAATTTCTTCTTGTTTTGCTTTAAATTTTTTAATAAAACTTTTAACGCACGTTCCGCTATTGTTCATATAGGTTGTGGGTTCCACAAAAATAACTTTTTCACCAAACAAAATTGTTTCACAAAAAAGCCCAAAATATTTATTCTTATTCAATGTTAGGTTATTTTTTTTGCAAAAAGAATTTATTGCTTCAAATCCAATGTTATGATAGGTTTGCTCATAATCTTTCCCAACATTTCCTAATCCAAAAATTATAATCATATTCACTCCATTTTTTCATTTGATATAATGTTATTTTCTAAAATTGTTTTGTTCTTAATCACACTAAAATCACAAATTTTGCAATTTTTTTGAACAACCGAATTTTCAATTACACTATTGCAAACTTCACAATTTTCATCTAAAATAACTTTTTTTAAGGTGCAGCAAGAAAGTTTGCAGCCAGTTTTTATAACACACTTATCTTGCACAATCACGTTTTCTCCAACAATCACACCAGCTTCAAGGTTTGCGTTTGCGTCTAAACTGACTGTGCTTGGCGACAAAAACAAAACGCCTTCGTTTTGGTGATATTCAACAATCCTTTTTCTTAAAACATTCACACAGCAAGAAAAGCTTATACTGTCTTTCACAACAAGAAAATCTTCTTCGCAAAAGGTTTGTTCATTTGGACTATAAACTTTTTCAACACCTTTTAAATAATCCGTTTGAAAACAATATCCCCGATTGAATTTTAGTGCACATAGCCCTTTAATTAAAAAATATTCAACAATTTCATTGATTGTGTTTTTTGTGATTAGTGGTGTGTCGGAAAACAAAACAAGAACATATTTTTTTGAATTTAAGTTTTGTTTAATCACGTCAATCACATCTTGGTCTTTGTTAAATTGAACAATTTTTGTTTCATAGCCATTCACCGCACCCAAAATATAGTCAATTCCGCATAGCCCAAACATTTTTTGACTATAAAAATTAATTTTATAGGTTGTTTTTAAAATTAAAACCAAAAAATCTTCTTTATCGCTATTTAATTTTTCCACACTAAATAGGTTTTGAAAATCAAAATCATATTTTTTTTCTTCTTT
>CAYXET010000039.1:0-7322 GCA_964464025.1 uncultured Christensenella sp.
GTTTAATATCCTTTCCCGTGTTTTTGCTTAAAATTTCATTAATTAAATCAAAGATTTAATTAATGAAATTTTAAGCAAAAACACGGGAAAGGATATTAAACAAATTGAAAAAGACACAAATCGAGATTATTATCTAACCCCAGAAGAAGCTCTTGAATATGGCTTGATTGATGAAATTTTAGTTAACAAAAAATAGGAGAAATTATGCCAAGAAACAGTTTAAAATGTTCATTTTGCGGAATGAACCAAAGCCAAGAAAACGGATTGATTGCAAGCCCCGATGGGCAAAGTTTTATATGCTCAACTTGCGTTAAAATTTGCAATGAAATTGTTAGCAACACAATTAAATCTGCGCCCGAAAGCAAGTTGAAACTGATTAAACCAATGGAAATTAAAAAACATCTAGACGAATTTATCATTGGGCAAGAAGAAGCAAAAAAAGCAATTTCTGTGGCAGTTTATAATCACTATAAAAGAATAAACTATAACATTGAAAACAACATTAAATCTGACAAAAAAAATAGCAAAGTTGAAATTGAAAAAAGCAACGTTTTGCTAATTGGGCCAACTGGTTGTGGAAAAACTTTGATTGCAAAAACCTTAGCAAAAATTTTAAATGTTCCTTTTGCACAATGTGATTCCACAACTTTAACTGAAGCGGGATATATCGGAGACGACGTTGAAACTTTGCTTCAAAAACTTTTGCAAAATGCCGATAACGACGTTAAGCGTGCTGAAATGGGAATTGTGTATATCGACGAAGTTGATAAACTTAGCAAAAAAACAGATCGAAAAAGCAACCTTAAAGACCCAAGCGGAGAGGGTGTTCAACAAGCTCTTTTGAAAATTTTGGAAGGAAGTGTGTGTGCTGTTCCGGGTCCGGGCGGAAGGAAAAATGGCTTTGGAGAAACTGTTTCAATGGACACAACAAACATTTTGTTTATTTGTGGCGGGGCGTTTGTTGGGCTTAACAAAATCATTGAAGACCGAACAACAAACAAGTTCTTGGGATTTGTTGAAAATGGAAACGAAACAAATAGCGAAGTGATAAAGAAAGTTCAACCCGAAGACCTTATGAAATTTGGAATGATTCCGGAATTTATTGGAAGAATTCCAGTGTGTGTTGGGCTTGATGAACTTGATGAAAACGCGCTTGTTAACATTTTAACGAAGCCAAAAAATGCGATTATAAAGCAATATAAAGAAATGTTTAATATGGACGGAATAGACCTTGAATTTTCCGACGAAGCACTAAAAAATGTTGCCAAAAAGGCTTTGGAACTTAAAGCCGGCGCAAGAGGACTAAGAACAATTTTGGAAGACGATATGCTAGATGTTATGTTCACTTCGCCAAGCAATAAAAAAATTAAGTCAGTGAGAATGATTTATAGCGAAAAAGAAAATAAAAACGTTCCTTTGTTTGTTGAAGAAGAAAGTGACGTTGAAGATAAAAAAGCCACTATATAATTTAAAAATAAAAGTTAAATAAAAATTATGTAATTTTATTTGACTTTTTTTTATTTTTTTCACATAATAAAATTGATGAGAGCAAAAAAAAATAAATCATTAAAAGTCATTTTAATTTTAATTGCGTGTTTGGCTGCGCTAGGCGGTGCTTTTTGTGCGGTCTATTTTTCAATTGACCGAGATTATATAAAATATTATAATGTTAGTTTGAACAGCAATTCTGGGGCGGTGAAACTTTCAAGCAACTGCAAAAAACTAAGTCCTAATGAAAATATTTTGGATAAAAACAGCACTGTGATGGTCAGTCTTGGTGCAAAAAGTGAAAATAGTTATATTCGTGCAAAAATTGTTTTTGAAAACAACAGTCAAGATGATCGTGTTTTAAGTTTTGTTAGCCAACTAAACTATATGGTCAAATCGATAGACACCTTTTCAAAAGATGGGGAATATTTTTGGAGATATTATTCAGATGACAACGCTTTCTATTTGCTAGAAAACGAGAATAATTTGAAACTTGCAAAAGCGGGAGACACTTTTTCTTTTCTAACTGAACTTGTTGTTCCTGCCGATATCAGTCAAATTTCAACGTTGAATAGCGCGGGTGAAAATGTTCAAATTGGGCAAGATATAGAGATAAAAATTAGTTTTGAATGTGTCCAAAGCGCGTTTGTAACGCAAAACAGAGACATAGCAACTTTCAGAGAATATTTTAACTTGCTTTCAAAAAATGTAGAGGGCGATTTTGTTAGTGAAAACGGATATATAACAAAGTGCACCAGCACAGATGAGACAATTGTTTTGCCAAAATATGTTGGAAATGACTATATCATTGGCATAAAGGAAGGGGTTTTTTCGAGCACAAACATAAAGCAAATTATTGTGCCAGCAAATTATATATATTTCAAAGAAAATGCCTTTTCAAATTTAACAAGTCTTAATTTTGTTGCGATAAAAAATCAAATGAATTTCGATCTTGCTTCAACAACCTTTGCTTCTAGCGGAATTTTGGAAATTTATTTAACAAAAGACGGGCTTGATATTGCAAACGAAAAATATTTAACCTATTCATATAACTCAAACTTCAAACAAATGACCGAAGTTGTGCAAACGGATACAACGCAAATTCCACAAGGTAGCACCTATCTTTATGCTCCTAGTGTTGAAGAATTTAGCGGAAACTTTAAAAATTTTACTGCTTTGAAAGTTGTTGATTTTCCAAGTTTAAAAAAGATAAATCAAGAAATGTTTATGGGTTTAAGTTCACTTGTGTGTGTGAATTGCCCAAACGCAACAGTTGTTGAAAACAAAGCGTTTAGTGGCTGTGTGAACGTTGTTGATGTGGTGCTAGAAAATTTAACAAGTATTGGCGAAAATGCCTTTTTGAATTGTTCAAAACTTGCAAGTGCAAACTTTGCCAGTAAACTTGATAGCATATCATTCCAAGCTTTTCGTGGGTGTTCTAAACTTAAAACAATAAATTTAGAATCGGAAAACCTAGAGATTGGAAACAATGCTTTTTATGAATGTTCAACGTTAAGAAATGTGACAATCAAAAAATTGAAATCACTTGGCGACTACGCTTTTGGCGGTTGCAATCAAATTAGGTGGTTCATAATTCTAGATTGTTCAAGTTTATCGGTTGGGAATAGTGTTTTCAACAAAACTTCGGGCGAGGGCGATAATTCGAATATGTTGTTTTTGTTTAGTTCAAGTTTGAATGAGAACTTATTTATCGACAAATTTCCTGAGTTTTCAACAAAAACTGTTGTTGCTAAAATTTCAAACAAAGAGTTAACAACTTTTGATGGCAATGTTAAAAACCTTAACATCTTGGAACTTGCAAGCCTTGGCGAAATTGAAAAAATCGGGAAAAATTGTTTTAGAAACAACGAAAATGTTGCAAGCATCACAATCCCTTATTTTGTGAAAAAAATTAGCGAAAATGCTTTTTATGGCACAAAAAACTTGACAAAAATTATAATAAATTCCTATTCTATCATCGATTTTGACGAAAACGCGTTTAATGAAACTAATGAAAGTCTTACAATCTATGTTCCAAGCGGACTTGTTGAAGTTTATAGGCAAACTTATGAAAATTTAACATTCATTGCAAACTAAAACCTTTTTGGACTTTGTATATAAAGCTAATAAAATCTATTAAAAGTTTAATTAATTTAATTTAATTCAATTTAACTTAACTTAACTTAACTTAACTTAACTTAACTTAACTTAACTTAACTTAATTTTATTTGGTTTTTATTTAGATTTTATTATTAAAATTTAAAATTTAAAATTATCGGCGATTAAAAACAAATCTTTTTCTTTTGCAGACAAAGTTTTTTAGTTTATTATTTTTTGTTAAAAATTGTAAAAACGGACAAAAATAGGTGTTTTTTGGTTGTAAAAACGAATAAAAACAGGTGTTTTTTGGTTGTAAAAACGGACAAAAGTGCTTTAAAATGGTTGTAAAAACGGACAAAATGTGTTATTTATTATGTTTTTTGAAAAAGATAAGGTTAGTGATATAAAATATAAAATATAAAATAGATTTATCAGATTTATAACAATAGAAAAATTTTATTTATAAAAAAATAAAATTTTTTTTATTTCATAAAATACGGGAAAGGAGAAATGATGAAAAAATTTCGAATAATTTTATGTTTTTTTCTTGTTTTGTTAACTTTTTCGCTAGTTTTTTCAACTTTTGCTTGCAAAAAAAACGTGTTGCTTGTGGAAAATTATGACGAACTTTTGAACGCAATTAACAGTGACGGGGAAGTTATTAAACTATCAAAAGATATTTTTTCGACCGAGTCGATATATATTTCAAGAAGGGTTACACTAGACTTGAACGGAAAAACTCTTTCGGCAAGTGGTTATGACGGAGTAATTAATGCGGGCGAAAATGCAATACTGACCATTAAAGGAAACGGGAAAATTATTGCGAATGAAAATCAAGGATATGCAATGGCTGTTTGGGCAAATAAAAACGCAAAAGTTATAATTGAAGATGGGACTTTCTCGCAAAACATATCGGGAAGTGATGAACAATATGATATGATTTACGCAAGTGGCACAGCAGAAATTACAATTTTAGGTGGAACATTTAATTGCAAAACGCCGCAATGGACTTTGACTGTTAATGATAAAGATGGTTTAAACGCAAAATTTGCAGTTTCGGGCGGGAAATTTAGGGAATATGACCCCTCTGGCAGTTTGACAGAATCAAAAAATGACAGCGTGGGTTTTGTGGCTGACGGCTATAAGGTGAAATATGATGAAAAAACAAAATATTATAGTGTTGTTGAAAAATAGTTTTCTTATTTCAATAATTTAAAGTTATTTTTGTTAACTTTAAAATTAATAAAATCAACTAAAATTTAATACAATCAATTTAATGAAATTAACTCAGAAATATTCTCTATTTAGTAAAATTAATTAAAAAACTAATAAAATTAACTCGAAATTAATAAGATAAATTCAATAAAATTAACTCTAAATTTAAAAATTTAACTTTAAATTTGTTTAATCAGTCGATGAAGATAAATCAAACTATCTAAAAAACATTTTTATCGAAACCTACATTAAAGATATTAAAGATAGAAACAACATTAGAAATGATGCAGAGTTAGAAGAATTGCTTAACATTCGACTAAATAAAAACTTGACCAAGAACAAAACTCTCTTATGAGAATAAACGACTCATTCAAAAAATTATTATCGTAAAAGATTTTTCTCGTTCGCACTACAATGAGGATGGCGTATATTTGCTAAATCTGTTCGACTTTTTGCTAAATCTGCGAGGGTTGGAAGGATAAAAAAATTTTAAAGTTTTAAAATCATTTGCTTTATAAGAACAAATGTATTATAATGGAAGAGTTATAAGGAGAAGAAATGAATTTAAAACGAGAATTTAGAACCACAATCGCGGGGAAAGAATTGGTTGTGGAAACAGGAAAGTATTGTGCTCAAGCAAATGGCCATTGCATTGTTTCGATGGGCGAAACACGAGTGATGGTGAATGTTAATATGAGCAAATCACCACGTGAAGGAATGGATTTTTTCCCACTTGGTGTAGACTATGAAGAAAAAATGTATTCGGTTGGGAAAATTCCCGGCGGATTTAAAAAACGTGAAGGAAGAGCAAGTGACAAGGCAATTTTGACAAGCCGACTTATCGACAGGCCAATCAGACCGTTGTTCCCGAAAGGGTTTTATAACGACGTTGAAGTTGTTGCAACATGTTTGAGTGTTGACCCCGACTATGCGCCCGAAGTTTTGGCAATGATTGGTTCGTCTATCAGTTTGTCAATCAGCGACATTCCTTTTGCTGGACCAACAGGAAGCGTTGTTGTTGGGCTTGTTGACGGCGAATATGTTATCAATCCAACTCAAAGCGAAAAAGACCGAAGCCGACTTCATTTGACGGTTTCTGGAACAAAAGATGCTGTTTTGATGGTTGAAGCAGGCGCAAAAGAAGTTAGCGAAGAAGAAATGCTAAAAGGCATTATGCTTGCCCATGAAGAAATTAAAAAAATTGTTGAATTTATTAATTCAATTGTTAGCGAAATTGGAAAACCAAAGGTAGAAATAGAATTCTATCACGTTCCGGAAGAACTAGACAACGACGTTCGTGCCTATGCATATCCACTTGTTGAAAAAGTTATGGAAAACTTTGACAGACACGTTCGTGATGAAAAAGAAGAAGAAATGACAAATAATGTTATTGAACACTTTGCCGAAAAATATGAAGGGCAAGAAAAAGACATTATCAACAGTTTGTATTACATCAAAAAAGAAATTATGCGAGCAAAAATAATTGATAACGGCGTTCGACCTGATGGAAGAAGTTTGAAAGAAATTCGTCCAATTTGGTGCGAAACGGGAATTTTGCCACGTGTTCACGGAAGCGGTGTGTTCACACGAGGTTTAACGCAAGTTTTAACAACCTTAACCCTAGGTTCAATATCTGATATGCAAAAACTAGATGGCCTAGATGATGAAGATTGCAAACGTTATATGCATCATTATAATATGCCGGGATATTCAACAGGAGAAGCAAAACCACTTCGTAGCCCGGGAAGAAGAGAAATTGGTCACGGAGCGCTTGCAGAACGAGCACTTGAACCAGTTTTGCCAAGTGAAGAAGAATTTCCTTATGCAATTCGAACAGTTAGCGAAGTTTTATCTTCAAATGGTTCAACAAGTCAAGCCAGTGTTTGCGGTTCTACGCTTGCACTAATGGACGGCGGTGTTCCAATTAAGGCACCAGTTGCCGGAATTGCAATGGGGCTAATTAAAGACGAAAACAAAAACAAAGTTGCAATTTTGTCGGATATTCAAGGACTTGAAGACTTCCTTGGAGATATGGACTTTAAAGTTGCTGGAACAGAACAAGGTATCACAGCAATTCAAATGGATATCAAAATTAAAGGAATTGACGAAAATATTCTAAAAACAGCTTTAAATCAAGCAAAAGAAGGCAGAATGCATATTTTAGGAAAGATGAACGAAGTGATTTCTTCTCCTAGAAGCGAAATGTCTAAGTATGCTCCAAAAATTCTTTCATTCACAATTAACCCAGACAAAATTAAAGATGTTATTGGCAGTGGCGGAAAGATGATAAATAAAATTATTGACGAAACAGGTGTTAAAATTGACATCACCGATGAAGGTCTTGTTATGATTTGTTCGCAAGATAGTTTTATGAACGAACGAGCAAAAGAAATGGTGCTTGACATTGCAACCGAACTAGAACTTGGAAAAACTTATGAAGGAAAAGTTGTTCGAATTGTCACTTTTGGTGCTTTTGTTGAATGTTTGAAAGGAAAGGAAGGAATGATACATATTTCAAA
>CAYXET010000040.1:0-7303 GCA_964464025.1 uncultured Christensenella sp.
AAAGTTGTTGCATTTGCATATTCCCACCAAAACCGCCATTAAATCTGTTCATAATCACTCCTTAATATCAATTTCATTAAATTTTTCTTTTAAAGTTTTTTCTATGTCATCTTCTTGTTTTTCAACTTTATATTTATATTCAACAACAAGATTATCATTTTTAATTATATCATTAATTAGCAAAATATTATCACTATTTTCCAAAATATTTTTAAAATTTTCGTCTAAAAATTCAACAATGAACTTATTTTTGCAAATTTCCACTTTTTCTAGGTTTTGATAGACCGACAAAAGCAAGTGGCAGTTGTTTTCTCGAAGACAATTTAAAATTTTGCCAATAATTTCAAATTGATTGATGCTGTTTTCTATCACAACATTTTCACTTTCTTTTTTTTGTTGCAAGCTACTCAAATTTTTGTGTGTATTTTCAAAATTTTTAATATTTTTTTCATTAGTTTCTATATTTTTTTTACTATTTTCCGTGCTTTTTTCAGTATTTTTTGCTATAAATTTAGTTTTTTTTTCTATATTTTCAGTTTTTTTTTCATTAATTAATGAAAGCAACGTTATTTCGCACATTGTTTTTGGGTCGACAGAATATTTTAAAGATGTTTCAATCTGCGAAAGTTTTGTCATAAAATGAAGAAGTGTGTCGCAATCAAAGCTGTCTGCCTGAACGCGAAGTTTCTCATAATATTCCTTTGGCATCATCAAAAACTCTTGACCATTTTTAACCATTTTTATTGTCAAAAGGGTTTTTAGGTGACTTATTAATTCTTTATTTAAAATTGTAAAGTTCTTTCCGCTTAGCATAAAATTGTTAACTTGAACCAAAAGTTTTTCGCCGTCACAATTGTTTAAAGCATCGGTTAAAGCGATAAGCTCGTCTATGTTTGCACTTCCCAAAGCCTCGACACAACTTGAATATGTTATATTTTTATTGCAAAAGCTAGCACACAAATCAGCAACAGACAACGTGTCTCGAACACTTCCTTCACCACGAAGAGCAATAAGATTTAGCGCTTCTTTTTCATAAGAAATCCCTTTTTCATTAAAAACTTTTTCTAAAAGCCTAGTTAAATCTTCGTTTCCAACAAGTTTAAAATCGAATCGCATACAACGTGAAAGGATAGTTTTTGGAAGTTTGTGAACTTCTGTTGTGCACAAAATGAATATTGCATGTGAAGGTGGCTCCTCTAAGGTTTTTAAAAGAGCGTTAAAAGCACTTTCGGTTAGCATATGAACTTCGTCGATGATATACACCTTATATTTTCCACAAACAGGCGGATATTTAATCTTGTCCCTTAACTCTCTAATTTCGTCCACACGATTGTTACTTGCCGCATCAATTTCCAATATATCAAGGTTTGCGTTTTGACTTAGTTTTTTGCAAACTTCACACTCTCCACACGGTGAGCCATTTTTGGGGCCAAGGCAATTAACTGCTTTTGCAAAAATTTTTGCCGTGCTGGTTTTCCCTATTCCCCGCGTTCCGCAAAAAAGATAGGCATGCGACAAACTAGACGACGATATTTGATTTTTTAGTGTTGTGATGATGTGGTCTTGCCCAATTACTTCGTCAAAATTCTTGGGACGATATTCTCGATATAGTGCTAAATTAATCATTTTCTCTCCTTCATTTTTTTAATTTTTTGTAAATTATTCACGTTATTTTCACGTTTTTTATATTTTTTACACAAATTTTTGCAATTTTTATACGTTTTTGTATCTTTTACAAACTTTTTATTTTTTGTGCATTGCTTAAAATATTATTACATATTTTAATATAAAATTAGCATTATTTAAAGTTTTTAATATTAATTTTATCATTTTGCAATTATTTTTTTAAGTAGTTAAGTTTTGTTCTAATTCTTGTTAGTGCGTTATCAACACTTTTTTTTGAAATATCTAATTTTTTGCTAATTTCATCATAAGTTGCATTTAAAAGAAATTCGCTCAAAATTTTTTGTTCTAGTGGACTTAATTTTTCTTTTATCTCTTTTTTTAAAAGATTGTATTCTTCTTTTATTATAAAATTTTCTTCGGGCGAAATTGTATTTTTATTAAAATTTATTTCTTCTATGTCCGCATTATTCAAAAATTCAACCAAAGAATTTTTATAAGCTTTTTTTATTGCCGAAATGATTTGCCTGTTTATACAAATTGTCGCAAAAGTTTTAAATTGTGTGTTTCTTTCACTATCAAAATTTAAATAGGCATTAAACAAACCAATCATTCCTTCTTGAATTACATCTTTTAGGTCGGCACCAATAATAAAATATTTACGCGAAATTTTTTCAACTAGTTTTTTATAGTTCGACATTAAAAGATTTAGTGCGTTTTCGTCTCCGCCTTTTGCTTTTTCAATTAAAATATTTTCTTCCATCACACCCTTTGCCTTTTCACTTCAAAAATTCCAACCGCACCTGCAACACTGGCGTTTAGCGAATTAATTTTGTCTTCAATGGGGATTGACACAATCTCGTCACACAAACTTTTTGTTAACTTGCTAATTCCATAGCCTTCGCTTCCAACGACCAAACAAGTGTGATAGGTTAAATCGACGTCATAAATCAGTTTTTCACCCGCTTCAAGCCCGAAAACAAAAATATTGTTTTCCTTAATTTTTTTTATTGCGCTGTTAATATTGCTTGCTTCGCACACCTTAATGTGGCTTAGCGCTCCACTGCTAATCTTGAACACCGTTTCATTTAT
The DNA here is from genome assembly GCA_964464025.1 of uncultured Christensenella sp. GTDB lineage: Bacteria > Bacillota > Clostridia > Christensenellales > UBA1242 > UBA7868. Next base: position 2,716 of record CAYXET010000040.1, read on the forward strand.
TTTTGCACTATGGTTTTTTGGAATAACAATTCCATCAACACCGGCGCAAACACTTGTTCGAATTAAACTCCCAAGATTTTGAGGATCCTCGATGTTATCTAAAACCAAAATGAAGGCTTTTGTTCCTTTTTTTTCGTGTTCAAAGATAATTTCATCTAGGCTGGCATATTTGAAATCTTGAATTTCAATGACAATTCCTTGATGATTTTTGAAATTTGTGATTTTGTTTAGATAGTCTTTATCACACAAAATTGCATTTGGATAACATTCCAAAACTTTTTGTTTGAATTCTTCATCACAATTTTTTTGAAGATAAACTTTTTTTATATTTTCTTTTTTTGCCAAGATTTCCTTGCAAGTGTTTTTTCCATAAACTTTCATATTTCACCTTTATAATAAATTTTCACAAACAATATTATAACTTTTTTGCAAAAGTTGATTTAGCCTTTCAATATTTTTTTCAAGCGCAAGATAACCAAGCAAACTTTCAAACGCTGTTGCGTTTTTGTATTCCTTTATTGTGCTGTTTTTGGCAATGTTGTTTGTTTTTGTGTTACGAGCTGTTTTTACAACTTGTTTTTCACGCTCTGTTAATTGTATTTCCAAAATTTTTAAGCAATAAGCTTGCGATTTTGCTTTTACAAAATTTGTGGCCTGTTTGTGTAGATTATTCACCTTGAAATTCGCTTTCTCTATTAATTTTTCTCGAACAAACAAACTATGAATTGCGTCTCCTAAAAAGGCAAGCGACAGCATATTATAGTTTTTTATCTCTTTTTCGTTAACGTCTAGATTGGATAAAATTTCTTTTACTATTAACTCCATATTAAATTATATCACACTTTTGTATAATTTTAAAATAAAATTAAAATTTTAATAAAACAATATAAAATAATTTTAATTAATAACAATTAAAACAATTGACAAAACAAAATTAATTTGATAATATAGACTTGTCTAATTTATTGTGACGAAGAATTTTTTATAGATGCAAAAGGAGTAGATTATGAAAAGGACTTATCAACCTAAGAAAAGAAGAAAAGTAAAAGTTCATGGCTTCAGAGAAAGAATGAAAACTCATAATGGTAGAAAGGTTTTATCAAGAAGACGACGTCGTGGCAGACATTCTTTAACGGTGTCTTTATAGAATATGATTAAAAAAGAAAACAGACTAAGAAAAAGAAAGCAATTTAACTATTTGTTTAAAAACGGAAAAGGGTTAGGCTGCGAATATTTTAGTCTAGTTTATCTACCATTAAAAACAAAAAATTTTAAAGTTGGTTACAGTGTTTCGAAAAAGGTCGGCAAAGCCGTTGTTCGAAACAAAATGAAAAGAAGATTGAAAGAATGTGTTAGAAGTTTTTCAAACGAAATTAAAAACGAGTTTTATATTATTATTGTTGCAAAATCAAAAATTATTGAACTTGAATTTGTTGATATGAACGAAAAACTTTACAAACTTTTTAGAAAAGCCGGACTTTTGAATGAGAATAATTGTTAATGTTTTGGCTTTTCCACTTAAAATTTTTTGCTTATTTTTAGTTTATTTGTATAAGATTTTAATATCTCCTTTACTTCCTAAATCTTGCAAATTTTCACCAAGTTGTTCAACTTATTGTGTTATTGCTATAAAAAGATTTGGTGTTGTGAAGGGGATATTTTTAACATCTAAGCGAATATTACGTTGTAATGATTTTTCGTCATATCGCGGTGTTGATGCCGTGCCAGACAATTTGAAAGGAGAATTAAAATGGTTAATTTAATGTTAGAAGTTGGAGGTTTGTGGGGTAAAATTTTTGGATTATTTCAAAGTTTTTTGCCTAGTTTTGGCTTGACAATTATAGTTTTTACAATAATTTTAAAACTTGTGCTTTCACCGCTTGAAGTTTATCAAAAAATTAGTTCGAAAAAAACTTCAGAAAAACAAGCAATTTTGCAACCAAAATTAGAAAAATTGCAAAAACAATATGGGAATAATCGAGAACTTTTAAACCAAAAAACAATGGAACTTTATAAAAAAGAAAATTTCAACATAATGGGCTCTTGCCTTGGAATGTTGATAAATTTGGTTATAACACTTGTTGTTTTCATAACATTGTTTAGCTCGTTAAACCAAATAAGTCAATATAATATTAAAAATGAATATAAAGAACTTACCGAAAACTATAAAATTGTGTTAAAACAACAACTAACTCAAAAAGCGCAAGAAAAATCGGTAATCGTTTCCAGCGAAGGGACTTTAAAAGAAATTGAAAATGAAATTATGGCAAGTGCTCTTTCCGAAGACGAAAAAACTGCAATAATTTCGGACGCAAAAAATGTTGCCACAGCAGAAACTGCAAAATATTATGGCAAAATTAAAGAGGGATTTTTGTGGATAAAAAACATCTATCGCCCCGACACCTATGTAAGTGTTTTCCCAAATAGTGACGATTTTATTTCTATAACAGGGACAGATTTTAGCAAGATTTCGGAGGAAAACAAATATGTTGACGAGATTTATGGCGAAACCTACACAACGCAAGAAGCTGCAAAAAATGCGTTTAAAACAAACTTTGAAAGCGTTGCAGGACAAATTAACACCGAATATTCCGGCTGGAACGGCTATTTAATTTTAGTTGTTTTATCGGCCCTAGTTACAGTGCTTAGTTTGATTATTTCAACAAAATCAACAAAAATCAAACCACAATATGACAAAAAAGGGAATGAAATTCAAGTTAAACAACCAAGCAATAAACTTATGACAATTTTGCTTCCAATTTTAATGATTGTGTTTACTCTTCAATATAGTTCTGCTTTTGCGTTGTATATTGTTGTTAACAGTTTGATGAGCGTTATAATTGGATTTGTGACAAATTTAGTTATGAATAAAATTGAAAAATCTAAAGAAAAGAGAAAAGAGGTTTAATATGAAAAGTTATGAATTTATTGGAAAAACAGTTGAAAAGGCAATTGAAAATGGACTTAAAGAATTAAATAAAAATCGTGAAGACGTTGATATTTCAATCATTTCACAAGGCGGATTATTTTCTAAGGCAAAAGTTGAAATTTCTTACGACGAAGAAATTAACGAAGAAACTTTGAAAGAAATTATTGACGAAGAAATTAACGAAGAAGAAACAGAAAAACAAAATGAAGAAAATGTTTACACTGATGACGAATGTTCTGATTGCGGTTGTATGCAAGGTGATGAATGCACTTGCGAAGAGTGTGAATGTGGTTGCGACTGCGAATGCGAATGTGAGTGCGAAGAAGAAAATTGCGAATGTGAAAACGTTGAAATGAATAAAAACGACAGCACAAAAGAAGAAAAACCAGCAAAAAAAGTGATGACTAGCGAAGAAGTGTTTGATAAAATTCAAGAGATTTTCAGCAACATCTTTAAAACACTAAACATTAACGGCCGAGTTATGACAATGGAAAACGATGACACCTATGAAGTGAAAATTTCAGGAGATGAAAATGTTAGTGCCCTAATTGGATATCGTGGTGAAGCGTTGAACGCATATCAAATTTTGATTAATAGTTTTACAGAATTAAAATATAGAACAAAAAAGATTTTGCTTGACGTTGAAGGATATCGAAGCAAAAGAGAAGAAAGTTTGACAAATCTTGCAATTAGAATTGCAAAAAAGGTTTTAAAAACAAATAAAAGATATAAGTTTGAACCAATGAGCAGTTATGAAAGACACGTTATTCACGAAGCTTTAAGCAACTTTAATGGTGTGACAACTCACAGCGAGGGCGTTGAGCCAAGAAGGTGTTTGATTGTTGACATTGAAAAAGTTGAAAAATAACATTTTTATAATTAATATTATATAAACAATAAAAAATCTTATTTATTAATTTTCCAAAACTTTTGGATGATATAAATAAGATTTTTTTATTTTGTTATTTTAATTTTTAATTAACTATTTAAAATTCTATTTATTTTTTTACGTTTTCTTTTTAGTGCAATGAATATGATTATTCCAATAATCGATCCTAAGCCGCCACCACCTGCAACCGAAATTATTATAATCATTTTTTGATTTTCGCTTTCTTGAGTTTCGTTTTGCAAATCTTCTGTTGTTTTCTCTTCTGTGCTTTCGCCTGACGTTTCTTCACCATCCTCGCTTGGATTTTCTTTTTGGTCTTCGTTTGGATCTTCTTCTGGGTTATCGTCATCCTCTGTTGGCTGTGTTAAACGTTCACCCGTGATAACGTTTGTTTTTTCTTGCGTTTCAAAAGTTGCAAAAGTGAATTCCGCAACAAATTTTGAAATCTCTTCACTGTCATAAGATGCTTGTGTTGTTACAATTTTTGTTGCATTAACTGTTTCAACATAGGTTTCTCCACACTCGCAATGGCCCGTGGCTGTGCAAGTTGCATTATCTCCACTCCAAACATAGGTTATGCTTTGATTAAACGTGTGACTCATTGGCGTTGAAACAACTTTGCTTTGCTGTTCAAAATGAGTGTAAGTGAACGTTGCAACCATTGTAACAACAACTTCACCAGTGTGCGTTCCACTTGTTTCGCTTCGTGTTGCAGTAACTGTTTCAACATAGGTTTCTCCACACTCGCAATGGCCCGTGGCTGTGCAAGT
>CAYXET010000041.1:0-7177 GCA_964464025.1 uncultured Christensenella sp.
GCTTAAAGGTTCGCTGGAATCTATCACCAAAATCACAAAATCAGCCCGCTTGATGGCCTCTAAACTTCGAATAACCGAGTATTCCTCAACGCTTTTAAGTTCAATCCCTCGTTTTCGCCTTATCCCAGCGGTGTCTATTAAAATATAGTCTTTGTCATTAAACTTGAAAGGAACATCTATTGCATCTCGCGTTGTTCCAGCAACTGAACTGACAACAACACGTTCTTCACCTAAAAGTTTGTTTGTTAGGCTGCTTTTCCCCGCGTTTGGCTTTCCAACAATTGCAATTTTTATCGACTTATCTTCATTCTCACTAGCCAAAACTGTTTGGTCAAAACTTGCAACAACACTATCAAGAAGGTCGCCAATCCCTTTGCTTTGCTCGCTTGAAATAACAAACGGGTCACCAAGATTTAGCGCATAGAACTCATAACTTTTTTCAACTTCATTATTATCTAGTTTATTCACAACAAGCAAAACTTTTTTCTTTGTTTTTCGCAAAAAATCTGCAACTTCGTGGTCGGCACTAGTCAAACCTTCTTTCCCGTCGACGAAAAACAATATAACGTCGGCAATTTCAATTGCTATATTACATTGAAGCATTATATTTTTTTGCACTTCACTATTATTTTTAAGATCTATTCCACCTGTGTCAATTAGCGTGAAAGCGTTATCAAGCCATGTGCAATCGGCATAAATTCGGTCTCGCGTTACACCCGGTTCGTCTTTTATTATACTGATTCTTCTTCCTGCAATTCTGTTGAAAAATGTGCTTTTGCCAACATTTGGCCTTCCAACAATTGCAACTACTGGTTTTTTCATATTAACTCCTATTTTTATTATATCATATTTGTTTTAATTATTCAACATTTTTAAAACACAATTATACTATTCGTTGCGAATATTCTTTTTGGTGAAGTTAAAAAATATTATCAACATTTGAATGTGATTAGGTCATAGTTTTGTCTTTTATTTCAACTTCTTTTCATTCAATATTAAAACCTAAATCAAACAACCAGATAATCAGTGGGTTTGCAATAAAAAAAGTGCTTTGCGCACTTTTAAAACTATTTTATTAACTCTAATTTTGCCATTTCAGCATTGTCACCAAGTCGTTTGCCTAGTTTATAAATTTTTGTATAACCACCTTTTTGACCTAATTCTTTGCTTCGTGCATCATATTTTGGTGCATAAACATTGAATATTTTTTCAACTAGTGGATGTTTTACATCTTTTGCTCTTTCCTTAAAAGCAGATTTGCTTTCTTTTGGAAGTTGTGTTTCTGGAAGGTCATAAATTAATGTCATAATTTTTCTTCTTGCAGCCAATTTTTTAGTTCCATCAACAATAACAGTTTTTGTTGTTTTTTCGCCTTTTTTATTAACAACTTCTTTTGTTGTTTTAACTGTATCTTCATAAGTGTTAATAGCCAAGGTTAAAATTTTTTCTGCATAACTTCTAACGCTTTTTGCTTGGTTTAAAGTTGTTTCCAACTTTCCGTGCCAAAGCAAAGTTGACGCTTGATTTCTAAGTAAAGCCATTCTTTCTTTTGTAGGAAGACCTAATTTTCTTATTTGTGCCATCTTGCTTTTTCTCCTTATTCTTCATCATTTCTAAGACCTAAGCCTAGAGATTCTAGTTTTTTAATAACCTCTTCTAAAGATTTAAGACCTAGATTTCTTACTTTCAACATATCTTCTTTAGATTTTCTAGTCAAATCACTAACGGTATTGATATTTGCTCGTTTCAAACAATTGTAGCTTCTAACACTTAAATCCATATCTTCAATTGTCATTTCTAGAACTTTGTGTTGTTTTTCATCTTCTCTTGCTTGAAGAATTGTTAAATCTTTCATACTATCAACAAGTTCAACAAACAAGTTTGTGTGATCTTGAATGATTTTTGCACTTAAACTAACAACTTCTCGTGCAGTTAATGTTCCATTTGTTTCAACTTCTAGTGTAAGTTTGTCATAGTTCATATTTTGACCAACTCTTGTGTTTTCAACATTATAGTTAACTTTTTTAACCGGAGAGAAGATTGAATCTACTGCAATATAACCAATATCTTCTGTTTCATCTTTGTTGTCGTCTGCACAAACATAACCTCGACCACGGCCAATGATAATTTCCATATCAAAATTTGCGCCATCGTCTAGTGTTGCAATGTGAAGTTCTGGATTTAAGATTTCAACTTGATCATTTGGTTCAATATCGCTTGCAATAACTTCGCCCGCACCTGATTTTTTAATTCTTAAAATTGTTTTAAAATCTTTGTCTAAATTAGTTGTTTTCACAGCCAAGCATTTAATGTTTAAAACAATATCAATAACGTCTTCAACAACACCCTCAACTGTTGAAAATTCGTGTTGAACATTATTAAGCCTAATTGCCACTGGTGCTGCGCCCGGAAGTGCACCTAGAAGTGTTCTTCTTAAAGCGTTTCCAATAGTAAGACCAAAACCACGGTCTAAAGGTTCAACAACAAACCTTGCAAAAGTTCCATTATCAGATTCTTCACAAGTAATTTTTGGTTTTTCAATTTCCATCATAAAATAATAACTCCTTTAATGCTAATTACTTAGAATATAATTCAATAATTAGGTGTTCTCTAATTGATAAATCAATATCGTCTCTTTCTGGAAGAGCAACGACTTTACCCGTTAATTTTTCAAGATCGGTTTCAAGCCATTTTGGTGTTACAAGTTTAACATCTTTTAGTTCTTTGAATAGTTCCAAATTCTTTTTGTTCTATTTAACAGCAATAATGTCTCCAACTTTAACTTGCATACTTGGAATGTTAGCCTTTTTGCCATTTAAAGTGAATAGTGAATGTGTCACCATTTGACGAGCTTGATCTCTTGAAGCGGAAAATCCTAGTCGATAGATAACATTATCTAATCTTCTTTCAAGAAGAGATAACATAACTTCACCAGTTTTTCCTTTTTGTCTTTCTGCTTCTTCATAATATTTTCTAAATTGTTTTTCTAAAACGCCATACGCTCGTTTAACTTTTTGTTTTTCACGAAGTTGAAGTGAATATTCTGTGAATTTCTTTTTAACTCCACTATTTCCGTGAATTCCGGGAACTGTTGGACGTCTTTCAATTGAACATTTTTTTGAAACACATCTGTCACCCTTCAAGAAAAGTTTGCAACCTTCTCTTCTGCATAAACGACAATCGGCATCTGTATATCTAGCCATTTTTTATTTACTCCTTTATTAAATTCTTCTCTTTTTTGGTGGTCTGCAACCATTGTGTGCAATAGGTGAAACGTCTTGGATTTTTGTTATGTTGATTTCTGCAGTTTGAATTGCTCTGATAGCAGATTCTCGTCCGTTTCCTGGACCTTTAACATAAACTTCAACGCTTTCAATTCCAAGTTCTTTTGCTTGTTTTGCTGCAGTTTCTGCTGCTTGACCAGCAGCAAACGGGGTGTTCTTTCTTGAACCTCTGAACCCTAGCGCACCAGCACTTGACCACGAAATTGCATTACCTTGTTCGTCGGTAATTGTAACTATTGTGTTATTGTTTGAAGATTGAATATGTGCACAACCTTTTGTAACACCCTTAGTTAATTTCTTCTTTTTAGTTTTAGCAATCTTTTTAACGCCTGCCATTTTTTATCTCCTTAAAAATTTACTTTTTATTTTTTCCAGCATTTTTCTTGCTCATTCCACGAGCAGTTCTTGCATTTGAATGAGTTCGTTGTCCTCTTAGTGTTATACCTTTTCTATGACGAACTCCACGATAGCAACCAATTTCTGAAAGTCGTTTGATGTTTAGTGCAACATCTCGTCTTAGGTCTCCTTCAACAACAAGATTTTTGTCGATATAAGCACGAATTTTTGTTTGATCTTCTTCGCTTAGATCTTTAACTCTTGTGTCTGGGTTAACACCAGTTTCTTTACAAATTTTAGTTGCTTGACTTCTGCCAATTCCAAAAATATAGGTAAGACCTATTTCAACTCTTTTATCCTTTGGCAAATCTATTCCAGCAATACGAGCCATATTTTCCTCCAATTTTATTAATTTATTTAAACTATTTGCTCAAAATTCAGCCGCGAGCAAACAGAAGTTTTCAAACTAAACAAACGAAAGGCAAGTGATTATCCTTGTCTTTGTTTGTGCTTTTTATCTTTGCAAATAACTAGAACTTTACCTTCTCGTTTAATAACTTTGCATTTATCGCAGATAGGTTTAACAGATGGTCTAACTTTCATAATATTTCTCCTTTAAAAAAGATTATTTCTTTAGTTAATTTGTTTTTTCTCTCTCCAAGTGATTCTTCCTTTGGTTAAATCATACGGAGAAAGTTCACAGCGAACTTTATCGCCAATTAATATTTTAATTGTGTTAATTCTTAGTTTCCCCGACAAATAGGCGGTGATAACGTGGCCATTAGAAAGACGCACTTGAATGTTGTTTCGTGAAATGTCGATAACTTCGCCTTCTAACTCTATCATATTCTCTTTTGGCATAAAATTCCCCCTAACTGATTAATTATAACATATTAAAATTAAAATTTCAATCATTTTTATAATTTTTTATAAAACTAAATACTTCAGAATCGAAAATTTTTAGTTTTTTTTCGATTTTTTCGCTAATTTTTTCACTTTTAGCACCTAAAAAGTCAATATGTTTTAAATTTTTCTTTTTAGGATTTTCTATCTTATGATATTTTCCATCAACTAAATAACAAAAGTTGCCGTTGGTTGAAAAAATCATATAAATATTTTTCTCGTCACGTCCCTTTTTTGAGACTACAAGTTTTCCAAGTAAATTATTCATATATTACCTACAAACTTAAAATTTTAATACCATCTTTAGTAAAGGCAACTGTGTTTTCATAGTGAGCACTAGGACTTTTGTCTTTTGTTCGACAAGTCCAACCATCATAGTCGATATATATTCCTCTTTTCCCCATATTTATCATAGGCTCTATTGCAATGGTTAAACCTTCTTGAATTATCAAACCTGTGTTCGGTCTTCCATAGTTTGGAACTTCTGGGTCTTCGTGCATATCTCTTCCAATTCCGTGACCAACCATTTCTCGAACAACAGAAAATCCGTTGCTTTCGGCGTGAGTTTGAATTTTATATCCAATATCACCAAGTCTGTCACCAATTTTTGTGTTTTCAATTCCCTTAAAAAAACATTCTCGCGTTACGTCTATAAGCTTTTGCTTTTCTTTTGAAATTTTCCCAACCGGAAAAGTTCGTGCTGCGTCACCATTATATCCACTTTTCAAAGCTCCACAGTCAATCGAAATTATGTCGCCCTCTTTTAAAATTATATCTTCACTTGGTATCCCATGCACAACAACATCATTGATGCTTGCACAAATTGAAGCAGGATAGCCTTCATAGTTTTTAAAATTAGGTATTGCGTTTTGTTTTCTAATATAATCTTCGGCAATTTCATCTAGAAATTTAGTTGAAACACCCGGTTTTATATTTTTTTCTACTAGTTCTAATGTATTTTTTACAATTTGATTTGCAAGATACATTTTCTTTATTTGTTCATCATTTTTTAAAATAATCATTTGATTTTACCTAACAATTCTTCAAAAACTAGATTTATATCGCCTTCATTTGCAATAGTCACTAGCTTATTTTCTTTCAAATATTTGTCTAAAATAGGAAAAGCAGTTTCATTGTATAATTTCACTCTTCTTAGCAAAATGTCTTCGGTGTCGTCTGCCCGTTTTGTTAAAGGTTCATTGCAATCTTCACAATATTTTTTGCAATATGACTCTATGTTATAAGATTTATAACATTTTGGACAGATAAAACGTGTTGACAATCGTTGAATTAACGTCACTTCACTGACTGTGCAATAAATTGCTTTATCAATTTTTGTGATATCATCAAGATTGTTTGCCTGCGAAATGTTTCGCGGATAACCATCTAGGATGTATCCATTTTTACAATCTTCTTTGCTAAGACGGTCTTGCAAAATAATTTTTACAAGATCATCATTAACAAGTTTACCATTTTCCATGTTAGTTGCAATATATTTTGAATATTTATTATCACCTTTTGCGCAATTACGCAACAAATCCCCCATACTAATATGAGGAATTTGAAAGTGTTTGCTTAACATCTTACTGATTGTTCCCTTTCCACTTAAAGGTGCACCAATTAAAACAAAATTCATTATTTTAAAAATCCTTTATAATTCTTCATCAAAATTTGTGCTTCTAGTTGTTTGTTAAATTCTAGAGCAACGCTAACAACAATCAACATTCCTGTTGCACTGAATGCACCCGTAAGCCCACTTGTTCCGCTAACTGCTTTGAAAATTAGTGTTGGAACAATTGCTAGGAATGCTAGGAATATTGCACCAAACAATGTTATTCGATTATTGATTCGTTTTAGATAGTCGCTAGTTGGTTTTCCAGGTCTTATTCCAAGAATAAAACCACCGTTTCCTTGAATTTGTTTTGCAACGTCGTCGGGATTGAACATCATTTGCGATGTGAAATAGGCAAAGAACAAAATTAGCACGCCCATAACAATTGTATATGGCCAAGAACCGGCACCCATATTGATCGAATACCAAGTTGCGGCATCACTAGTTGGCCAGAAAATGCTCATAATTAATTGAGGGAAACTCAAAAAACTCATTGCAAAAATGATTGGCAAAACCCCTGTTCCTAGAACTTTCATAGGAATGAAGTTGCTTTGTCCACCATACATTTTTCGACCTTTAATTTGTTTTGCATATTGAACCTGAATTTTTCTTTCAGCTAAATCCATAAACACGATTAATCCGAAAATTAAAATTACAGTTACAAGGAATAATAAAATATTCCATAATCCTTCAATATTTCCAGCGAAAACATCTTGGAAACTTGCAAGAAGTGCTGTTCCTGCTGTTGATAGAATACCAACAAAAATTAACAATGATAAGCCATTTCCCGCACCAATTTCTGTGATTTTTTCACCTAGCCAATATGTGAACATTGCTCCGGCAATTAAGCAAATTGCAACAAATGTGCAAGCAAGCCAATTTGGAAGCATTTGACCAAACATAGCAAGTTCAATATAACTGCTAAATCCGGCACAAATTCCGGCTGCTTGTGCAATTGCAAGAACTAACGCACAATATTTTGTGTAGGTTGCAATCTTTTTTCTTCCTTCCTCTCCCATTTGAGAAAGTCTTTGAAGTTTTG
>CAYXET010000042.1:0-7132 GCA_964464025.1 uncultured Christensenella sp.
TCACCGTTTTTATTTCTCCCAGCAGGTTAACGCTTTCAACTTCTTCGTTTTTAATTTCAATTTCGTTGTATAGTGCTTGCTCATACAGCTTTAAGCAAAAATCAGCGCCCGAAATGTTGTTATATGTAGGAAAATTTTTTACTTCATACGTGTTAATAACTTGCCCGCCCACAACACTTTTTTCAATAATCATCACATCAAGTCCGCTTCGTTTTGCATAAATTCCCGCACTAATTCCGCTTGGTCCACCGCCAATTATAATCACATCTAACATATTTCTCTCCTTAAAATCTGTTTGCAAGGCTATTTTAAATTCACACATAAATAGAAAATTATCCCGCAACACAAAATTGCTTAAAATTTTTGCACAAAACCATTAAAATTTAGCACTTAATCTAGTTTTAAAGCTTATTTTAAAATCTGTTGAAAATTTAGCTAGAAAAATTTGCTATAAGTTTAAAATTTAGTTTTAAAATCTAAAAATTATCAAAAACTAAATAGAATTTGTTATGAAAATTTAATTTTGCAATAATAACTAAAATTTATCATTAAATTTAGATTACAAAAATAAAGTTTCTCATAAAATTTTAAACATAATTATTATATCAAGTTTTTGAAAAATAACATAATAAAAACAAAAAATATCCCAAAAATGGGATATTTTCATTATCTTTTGCTAAATTGTGGCGCTTTTCTTGCTTTCTTTAAACCATATTTTTTACGTTCTTTCTTTCTAGCATCTCTAGTTAAAAAGCCTGCTTTTTTAAGTTCTGGTTTGTAAGTTTCATCTAGTTTAACAAGACCACGGCTAATTCCGTGACGAATTGCACCTGCTTGACCAGTTAGTCCACCGCCATAAACGTTAACCAAAACGTCAACCTTTTCAAGGGTGTTTGTCAAAACAAGCGGTTGTTTAACAATTTGTTTTAATGTTTCAAGTTTAAAATATTCATTCAATTCTTTTTTATTGATGATAATTTTTCCTTCACCATTAGTTACTCTAACCCTAGCGATAGATGATTTTCTTCTTCCAGGAATTAAAGGAGTTAGCACTTTTTCTTGTTTAGCTTTTTTTGTTACTGCCATTATTTATTTGCCTCCTTTAAAACTAATACTTCTGGTTTTTGAGCTTCGTGCCCGTGGTTTGCATCTTTATAAACTTTTAGTTTTTTTAGCATTTCACGACCAAGATTTGATTTAGGAAGCATTCCTTTAACTGCAAGTTCAATTGCAAAATCACTTCTTTCGCTCATAAGTTTTGAATATTTTTCTTCTTTCATATTCCCAATGTATCCTGTGTGATGACGATACATTTTTTGTTCTAATTTTTTACCTGTCAATTTAACTTTGTCACTGTTGATAACAATAACATAATCCCCTGTGTCAACGTGTGGAGTGTATGTCGGTTTGTTTTTCCCGCTCAAAATTGAAGCAACTTGACTTGCAAGTCGTCCCAAAACAAGATCTGTTGCGTCGATAACATACCATTTTCTTTCCACAGTTGAAGGATTTGCCATATATGATTTCATATTTCCTCCAAAAACTGTTCTGATTAACTTATTTTAAGGGGCTAATTCAAAATAATTTAATACTTGCAATAGTTTACTTTCTTTTTATCAATTTGTCAAGCAATTTTGCCTTTTTTGTTCATTTTTTTTAAAATTTTTTATTTTTACTAAATTATCTAAACCTTTTTTGCATTTTTAAAATTTTGCTTAAATTTTCTATAAATTTCATATCTTCTATTACTAACCTCACTTTAAAAAATTTCAACTGAAAATCAAGCCATAATATAATTAAGTCCAAAACAAAAGTTTATTATTTAAAAACAAAAATATACATAATAAAAATTTTAGTTTAAGAAAAAGTTTGACAAACAAAACAAAACTGTTATAATATATTTTAGATAAAAAATAATAAATATAGGAGAATTTTATGGATATCTATTCAATTATAAGTTTAATACTTTCAGCTTTAATGGGGGTTTTTGTTATTGTTGGCATCCTTTATGGCTTGATTGTTGGCTTTAAACAAAGTTTAATTGCCGGAATCTACAATCTTGCACTAATAATTTTGCTAACAATTTTCACTTCCCAAATAACAAATTTCATAATAAATTTTGACCTTTCGTCAATAAACCTTAGTTTAGGCGGCTCAGCAACAACTCTTAAAGATTTTATTGTCGAAGCAATAAAGGCCAACGAAAAAGTGGCAAAAGTTCTTTCCGACAACCCCGGATTAATTGACACAATAATGCAACTACCTCAACTAATTGCTTCACCTTTTGTGTTCGTAATTGCTTTTTGGGTTATAAAATTTGTTGTCTTTGTGCTTGTTGGAATATTAAAAATGATTATTTCAATTTTCACAATTCCTTTCAAAAAGAAAAAAGACAAACGCGCAAAAAAACCAAGCAAACATCGTCTTGCCGGAATGGCTTGTGGGCTTATGATTGGCTTGATGGCAGTTTTTGCGTCACTAGTTCCAATTTTCGGATTTTCTAGTGCCCTATTGCAACTAAATGAAATTGAAATGGGTGCATCTTCTGGCACAGCAGTTGTTTTGGCCGACGACACTTCCAACAGCAGCAAGGAAACACTTTTAGAGTCTTTGCTAGGAAAAGAAAGTGCTCGAAAACTTATCGACACCTATCAAAATAACATTGCAGTAAATGTTTCTCGTGCGCTAGGAATCGAAAGTCTTGGAAAAATCGCATTCAACAACATTGCCTCAACACAAATCAATGGCGAAGAAATTAAACTTCTCGACGACATAAAATATACAGTTGAAGTATACAACGATGCACTAAGAATTAAAGAATTAATTGAAAAAGAAACATTAACGCAAGTTGAAATGAACGAAATGTTAACCTTAACAAACAAAGTTATAAACAATGTTTTTGAAGTCAAATTCCTTTCTTCTGTTGGAAATGTTGTTGTTCCAATTGTTGTTGACAACATTTTGGAAGACGACGAAAATTCAATCATCAAACTTCCCGACAGCGTCAACAAAGACGAGTTCAAAAAAGTCGTTGTTAGAAAAGCAATTGAAAATTTGAAAAACTACGATTTCAGTTTACTAAAAGAAGTTTTGTTAAACACAACTTCTGTTCTAAACACATTAAATGACGATGAAATTCTTCTTCCTTTATACAATTCAATGAAACAAAACAAAAGCCTTTCAACAAGTGACTATGTTGCACTTTTAAAAGACACGAGCAGCAATTTTGCAACAAAAATTTCAAACAACATTTTCTCGTTAAGTTTCATTTCCGACCTAACACCAACTTTGGTCGATAGTGGAACAAACGCACTTGTTAAAACAGCGGGTGGCACACACACCGAAAATATTTTAAGCGAAGAAAAAGCAACAAATGTTCTTAAAACAATTGTTGAAAATGCAATTAATTTAATTAAATCTCTAGACCCATCATCTGAACTAGTTATAACTGAAAATTCGTTCACCTATCTTGGGAAAATTTTAAACATAACAAAAAACACCGAAGTTTTACCAACTAGCGAATATGATTCAATCGTCACATTTGTTGAAGACGAACTAAACAGCCTAACAAATTCAATCGGCCTTCCTGTTGATGTTTCAGGCGTTATTGACAACATTAGCAAAGTTGACAACTGGGAAACTGAAACAACAAAATTTGCAAATTCTTTTGCAGAACTCGACAACTTCTATGCCGAAATTAAAGGCGAAACAATTGATCTTAAAACAATCAAGCTTGAAAAAGCCGGAAAACTTTTCGATAAACTTGAAAAAACAACCTTGTTTGGCGGAGAAATTCAACCAATGTTCAACGATATGTTAGACACCGCAAAATCTGGCCTATCCGATTTTGAAAGTGCAATCGACGTTTTAAAAATTAGCGAAACAACAGTCAATTGGGAAAACGAACTAAAAAGCATCCAACCGCTAATTAGCGAAATGCTTAAATTTGCAGACCTAACTTTAACAGACGCAAAAAGTACAAAAGAAATTATTAAACTTTGCGAAAAATTTGACGCAGTTGAAAACGACACAACTAGTGAAATTTATAGCAAAAAAATGCAACCACTTTTGATTGAACTAATTAATGTTGCAAAAAATTTAGACCCAACAAATTCAACAATCAACGACGTTTGCAACGAGATTTTAATCAAACTAAACGCACGAACAAACAACACTCCAACGTTAACAATTTCAGTGGAACGTGGAATATTCAGTTATGCAAACAACCTAATTCCTCTTCCAAGTTCGTTCTCAGACACAAACATTCAAAAAATGATTGACGAAATCAAAACAAACATCAACAAAGTTAACAATGGAACACTTTCTGCAAACATTTCAAATGAAATTGACTATTTGTTAAGTTTCAGTGAAAAAATTAATGACCTTAAAAACTTTGAAAATTTAACTGACCAAAAGAAAGAAGAAATGTCAACTTTCCTTGATTCTTTAAGCGATAGTGCAATTTTGAGTAACTGCAACTTCCACATTAAAAACTTTATTTTAGATTCCGCAATCAACAGCCTATCTTCTAACAAATACGGTTTAAAAGATTGCCTAGAAAGCCTAAAAACAAGCATACAAGGAATAAATATTTCCACTCTAATTAGCGACCTAAATCAAATAAAAGATATTGCTCCAAATGTTCAAGCAGACACATCCGACATCAGTTCGCTAGACACGCAAACTCTTGCAAACAATCTAAATGCTGTTAGAAATCTTGAAACATTCCCAGACAGCTTCACAAACACAATTTTAAGCAACATTTTAACTAGCGTAAACAGCGATGCACAAGCAAACACAAATTTGCCCGACAGCAAAAAAACTGAAATTGATGCATATTGCACCGAACAAAACACAAGGCTAGAAACTTTGGTTGTCGCAGACAACAACGAGTATAAAAACATTCTTGATGGTTTGAAAAATGTTTTCACAACTATATAAAAATGTTTTATAAAATTCGTTTAAAACATTTAAACATTTTTGGCTCTATAAAAAGCCATGCAAAAATTGTTTATAAAAAATAATTTAAAAATTTCTACATTTTAGCCATATATAGTTGCTATATGAAAATCTATTTAAAATATTTAGTTGATTAATATAACAAATGATATAAAAAATTAAACATTTCCAAAAAAAGTTTTCAAATTGATTGCTTTTAATAGCAAATTGATTACCCTCAAACAGCAATAAATTTCGAAAAAAAATATTTTATATTACACTAATCATATTTCAAAAAAATAAGAATTATATTTCGAAAAAATTTATTAAATTCGTATTTTAAAAAACATAAAATATCATATTTAGAAAAATATTAAATATTATAGTTTGAAAAATATTAAATATTATAGTTTAAAAAATAAATGTTATAAAAATTAAATGTTATTAATTCTAAATAATATCTAAATATCATATTTTTAAAAAGTATTAATGTTATATTTTCAAAAAAATAAAAAGAGCATAAAATTAGTTTTGTGCTCTTTTTGCTATATTAGAAAACCACCAGATAGTCTGGTGGTTCGGTTTAGGTTTACCGATGAGTAGAAATTAAAGCAATTCTAAGAAGCTTATGCAAGTGGAAAGAAGTTGAAAAAAAGGGCAAAACTACGCTCACATTCAAATGCCAATATCAATTTCACGCAAACTAAGCATAGATAAGTTCATTTTGTTAAAACTATTTTAGTTTTTTGTTAAAAATGTTAATATTCAATTTTTTCCAAAACAAGCCCTTCAGGTGGCATAACCTTTCCACCCAAGGCACGATTTTTGCTTTCAATTATTTTTTTAATTTCCTTTGGCTTCACTTTCCCAAGCCCTGCCAAAATGGTTGTTCCAACCATTGCTCTAACTTGATTATACAAAAATCCATTCCCAACAAAAGTAAAATAAAAATGTTCAACGCCATCAATCACTTGTCGTTTTAGTTTTGCACTAAAAATTTTTCTAACGCAACTTTCGTTTTCTTTCACGTTTGTTGTGCAACACGAAAAATCTTTTTCACCAACAAAAAATTTTATCGCTTTTCTCATCGCCCCAAAATTCAATTTTGTTTTAAATTGCGTTTCAAATGGATATAACGGCAAACTGAAATTCGACACATAAAGTCCATAAACATAAGTCTTTCTTTTTGCATCAAATCTTGCGTGGAAATTTTGCTCTTTTTCAATCGAACTTAAAATTCTAATATCAGGCGGCAAAACAAAATTTAATGGATATGTAATTTTTTTGTCATCAATATCACTATCAACAAAAAAATTGGCACACATTGCCTTTGCACTAACTCCCCTATCTGTTCGTCCAGCAAGAGTTATGTTAATTTTTTGTTTAAAAACTTCAAAGAGAGCATTTTCAATTTCTCCTTGAATAGTTTTTTTATTTTTTTGCTTTTGAAGACCAAAATAGTTTCTTCCGTCATATTGAAACACAATTTTAATATTTCTCATAACTCTATTCTATCAAATAAAAATCAAATCTTCAATTAAAAGTTAAAAAATTTGACAAATTAATATTAAAAAAATATAATAATTAAAGAAAAAGTTAAATTTTATTATTTAATTTTAAAAACTATAATAATGAATAAAATATAAAATATTATCATTTAATTTATTTAACGATTGCAAAAAATTGTTATTTCAAGTTAAAAAAGGAAAATTTATGAGCAAAATCATCACAGATGCAAATTCAATAGTTGCAAAAATAAATCACAATCTAACCGAGTTTAGTGCAATCTATCCAATCACTCCATCAAGTCCAATAGGTGAAGAATATTGTCTTCGAAGCGAAAATGGTCAAAAAAACATTTTTGGCACAATTCCACAGGTTACAACAATGCAAAGCGAAGTCGGTGCAATTTCATCGTCGTTTGGGGCTCTTTATGGCGGATTATATTCAACAACGTTTTCTTCAAGTCAGGGCCTGATTTTGATGATTCCAAACTTGTTTAAACTATCTTCCAGCCTAAAACCTTTCGTTTTAAATGTTGCATCTCGAAGTCTTTCCTCGCATGCACTAAACATTTTTTGCGATCATAGCGATATCTATGCCACAAAAACCACGGGCATCACAATTTTGTGCTCATCAAACGTTCAAATTGCTCAAGATTTTGCTCTTCTTAGCCACATAGTTTCCTTAAAAA
>CAYXET010000043.1:0-7053 GCA_964464025.1 uncultured Christensenella sp.
CGCCACTAAAACAAAAGTTTCCATAGCACCTGCTTTCAAGTTCGTCTTCACTCAATGTGCTTTTCAATGCCAAAATTTCCTTTTGATTTAAAAACGGATTATCTTGCCAACTCAAACTAATATGCCAAACTTCGTCGTCGCCACTTTCGTTTAAATAAATTTTGTTATAAATCCAACTAAGTCCTTTAAGTGGTGTCATTGTTCCAAAAATCTCGCCACATCTGTCCAAAACTCTCATTTTGCACTCAACGTATATATCATAAGGCGGTTCTTCGTCAAACCAAACATAATCTAGACTTGTCCCCTGAAATTTCTCCCGTCCTTGGTCACAACTCTTAAAGCCAATCGTGCTGATTGTCCCAAACACGTTTTTAATTAAAATCTTATCGATAATTGCGTTTCGCAAATTATCTTTTCTGCCCGCAATCACAATGATATCTTCAATCCACTCTGGGTTCAAATAGTCCAAAATTTTGCTTTGAGCCACATCTCTTTGCACTTGCGTAGACAAACTCACCACCCAACCATTTGTTGCACCACGAATTTTTTTATATGGATGATTTCCCCTTGCCAAATACACCGTTTCAACTGCACCACACTCGGTTTTCCCCGTTCTGTTTCCGCCAAACACCCACCTATTTTTCTTTTGCGATTTATGAAATTCAATTTGTTTTAGGTGTTTAATTTTGCCCGTGTTATATCTTTCCAGCCTATTATTTTCCCTTCTTCGCAAAATTTCTTTGTTCAAAAGATTAATCTTTCTTAAAACATCTTTCATTTTCACCCCCACAATTAAAAATAATTTCATTTTTCCTATAAATTTTAAAAAAATTTAATAATTTTTCATTTTCAAAAATTAACACTTTTTCAAGAAATCAAAATTTTTCATTTTCAAAATTTTTAATAACGTTATATTAAAATTATTCATAGCCTCAAAATATCAATAACTTCGTTTTAAAAAATATTAATTAAATTTCAAAATGTTTTTATTATTGAATATCTTTTTATTATTGATTTTTTTAATTATCAATCTTTAAATTATCAATCTTTAAATTATAATTTTTAAAACCATAAACAATTTTTTAGCTTAATAACTAATTCCTTTTTGTCCAAAATTTATATAGATTTACTTTTTATGTTTTAAAAATCTTAAATTGTATAAAATCAATTTAAGATTAATAAAATATTAGAGGAAAAATGAAAAAAACTTTTTTTGTTTTGTGTGTTCTTTTATATGTCTTTATTGGTTGCACACTAATCACAAATTTTCAAAATAATATTCCTGCAAGCACAAATTGTGAAGTCTTTGCACAAATTTCAACACAAAATGCATGTTTTTTTAAGTCTCCATCAAAAGTTAACAATCATCTTAACGTTCATTTTTTGCTTGAACAATCTCATTTTGTCATCATTCTAGACGACAGTTTGCAAGATTTCTATCACGTATCCTATTTTGGAATAGAAGGATATGTCGAAAAAGAAAACTTAACGCCCGTAAACGAACAAATTTCTCACCCGTTTCTAGACAACATAACTTTTCAAACATCGCAAAACACATTTTTGTATTCGTTTCCTAAAATCAACAACGAAAATCAAACTCTACTCGTTCCGTCTCATTCAAAGCTCACCTACATCGGAAAAATCTATGGTGACGAAGTTGCCGAAAACAGCGGAAACGTGTGGTATTATTCAAAATTTAGCTATCAAAACAACGAATATTTCGGCTATATTCACTCGCTCTATGCCCTAAATTTAACGCCAATCACACACAACATCGAAGTCGTAACAGCGCTAACAAAACAAGAACAACCTAAAACAACAAATCTGCTTTCACTAAACCTAAAAACCGAAACGATTTTAACAATTGTTGTAAGTTTGCCAATAATTTTCGCACTTTTTCTTTTTCTTAAAGGTTATAAAAAATTATATTAACTTTTTGTTTCAAAACATAAATCAAAACATCTCGCATAATTTTTTTTCATAAGTTACAAATTCAAATTAGCGTCTTTTTATAAGCCATTTTGTTTCATAAACAAACAAACAAACAAGTAAATAAATAAATAAATAAATAAATAAATAAATAAATAATTAATTAATTAATTAAATAATTAAATAATTAAATAAATAATTAATCAAAATAAGTAATTAAATAAATAATTAATCAAATAAGTAATTAAATAAGTAATTAAATAAGTAATTAAATAAATAATTAGTTAAATAGGAAGACCCATTAACTTCGCATTTTTTTTGCGCTATGGATATTTCGATTAATCAAACTAAAAACCTTTGCCCCAGCAAAACTTTCCTCAAATTCTTCCTGAATTTCCTTTTCACAAAAATCTTTATAAACCTCAAAAATCCAGTGTTCGTCTCTAATGAAGTCAATCATATTTTTTTCATCATAGCCCAAGCTTTTCAGTTTTCTAGCAAAAGTCTCCAAACCGTTGTTAAATCTTCTATAAAAAGTTCGACGTGTCAACCCCAAAGCCTTCACAACCAACTCACTAGGAATTTTATCAATAAATTTCAATGTCAAAATTTTGCACGAAGTGTCATCAAGCCCCTCCATAATTTGCTCAACAAGAACCTTAACATTAATTAACGTAATTTTTCGTTCTGTCAAATCAATTATTTTTTGCATATTAAATAGCGAACTATTAAATCCATAGCTCATGCCCCCTTTAAGTGCAAAATCTTCAACAATTTTATCAATTTCCTCCACAAGTTTAAATAAGCAATTATAAATGCTCAACAAAGTTTTACCCCAAACTTTCAATTTCATATTTCCTCCTAAAAATAATTTTTTGTGCTTTTTTTGTCGCACGCAATAATTATAATTTAGGAAATCTTGCAGTGTCAAAGTTTTGTGCCATATTTTTGTAAAAAACTTTAACTTTTTGCAATATTTTTTGTTTTTTTAAAAAATTTTTTGTTTTTTTGTTAAAATTTCAAAAACTATATACTTTTTTATATAAATTTGTTATAATTAATTTATGAAAAAGTTTTCTTTGATAATAATTTTAATATTATCCTTTGGACTTTCAACAATCTTTTCAAGTCCAAATTTTTCATTTGTGTGCGAAGATAATCAAATTAACACAACAACACACTCAAACTTTGTTGTTTTGTCTGAAACCGAGTTCTATTGCGTTTCAAATCAATCGCAAATTGTTGAACATCACAACAACGGCACAATTAACACCTATTCAAGCAACAAATATGACAAAATCAAACAAATGCTTGTTCTAAAAAATGGTGAAATTGCAATTTTTGACGACCTAAACTACTTGCACTTTTTCTCGTCAAATTTCACTCACCTAAAAACAATCAATTTAATTTTGCAAAACGAAACAAAAATCAACCCGGGCAGCAATAGCCTAAGTTTAACTGCAAGCGATATCTATTCAAACGTATATGTTCTTGATAAAACTGCAAACAGAATTTTGCTAACAAATTCGGATATGAACTATTTCAACATTTTTCAAGAATGTTCACTTTCGGAAAATTCAAAAATCACCGTTCTAAACACAACAAAAACACTTGCCATAACAAGCAATCAAACACTTTCCTACAACTCAATCAACATCACCCTTAATAGCACTCCAAAAGCACTATTTTCAGATGCTATGAACAACATTTATGTCGTTTTGGATGAGAAAATTGAAAAATATAACACTCATTTAGAAAAACAAAATTCAATTGATGTTTCCTGTGGCGAATATTACAACATAAACTATGAAAATGGTGATATTTTATATATCCTAAATAACAACATTTCAAAAATAGAAAATTTTGCCCAAAACTTAAACAATCTCACTCCACCTGTTGACGCTTTCAACAAATCTAAACTTTCTTCCAGCATAATTCAATGCGAGCTTATCACACAGGCAAACCTTCTAAAAACCCCATTTTCAATTTCTAGTTTGCAAACACTATCACAAGGAGAAAAGGTCTTACTTTTAGAAAAAACACAAGACTATGAAACAAATTTTTGCTATGTTTTGTTTCAAAAAAATGGTCAAACTTTAGTTGGCTATCTAGAAGAAAAATTTTTAACCGAATACACTCCTCAACAGTCAATAAATCAAGTTTATCCCACAAGAAGTGACGTTGAATATTTCAAATATCCGTGCGACAATTCGCAATTCAAAATTTCAACGCTAAACAAAATCGAGGAATATTCCACAACAAAAATTTTCAACGTTGATGACATAGACTTCTATGAAATTATGCTCGACAACTGCTATGTATATGTAAAGGCAAATAATCTTATAGAAAGCACTTTCGTTTGTCCAAATCAATATATAAACACCAATGCAAAAGTAAAATCTTTTGACAATAGTGAAATTAAATTATATTCATCAAACTCAGCTAAAAGTGTTATATGCACTCTTTCTTCAAATACAAATGTAAAAATAATAGATAAAGGAGAAAAATTTACAAAAGTTGAGTTAATTCTAAACAATCATCTTGTCAGCGGATATATCGAAACAAAATATATTTCATCTCAATTTAACTTAGTTTTTCCAATAACAATATGTTTGTTTGTTTTGTGCATAATAACACTTTTTGCAATCATCTTTAAACTTAAAAAAGATAAAAATAAAAGCAATAACAATTTTATAACTAGTTACAAGAACTAAAAATTCGCTTCAAAAATTTTTAATTCGACTTCATTATACAATATGATTTTCAAAAAACAAAGATTGTGTGCCAAAATTGTTGAAATATTGTGCAAAAAGATGTAAAATAGTTATGAAATATATGCAAGAAAATAAGGTTATAATCACAAAATAAAAATAAAAGGAAAAACAAAATGATCGAGGTAAAAAATTTATATTTGAACTACATAAAAGAATATTCCGCGCTTTTCAACATAAATTTAAGGGTCGAAGATGGCGAAAAAATTGCTTTGGTTGGCGACAACGATAGCGGAAGAACAAGCCTAATAAGGTGCCTTTGCGGGCTTGAAAAGTTCAAAAATGGTGAAGTTTATATTAATAAAATCAATCTAAAAAAAGTTGATTTCAAAAAAGACGTAAATCTAATTTATCTTTCAAGTTCACCTGTGTTTTTCAACAACAAAACAGTGCATCACAACTTGGCTTATCCCCTAAAAATTCGTGGGTTTAGCGAAAATGTTATAAATCAAAAAATAAATCGTGCGCTTGAATGTTTGGGGATTGAAAGTTTAAAAGAAAAGAAAATAAAAACTCTTTCAAACGACGAAAAAACTGTTGTAAACATTGCCCGAAGTTTGCTTCGTGATGCTGATATATATCTAATCGACGACATTTTCAAGTTCAACAAACTAACCAATGAAAAAATAGCAACAATTTTTGCAAACTATCTAAACAAAGATGCAAGTGTTATCTTTGCACTAAATTCTAGTGAAGAATATTTAAAAGATGTTCTAAATGTTTCAAAAGTCTATTATATGACCAATGGCTCGCTAACAAACTAGCGAGTTTTTTATTAAAAAATTATCAAAAAAAAACACCAATAAGTTTGTTTAAAACTTTTTGGTGCCTTTTAAATTATTCTTTTTTCTTTCTTGAAATTCTTTTCTTTTTTGTGCCCTCAGCTGTCATTTCCAAGTTTTCTTCGCTTGGTTTTTCTTCCTTAACTACTTTTTCTTCGCTCACGCTTTCTTCTGCATTTTTCTTTTTTCTGGAAGTTCTTTTTTTCCCGCTTTCCTGTTTTTCTTCGGGTTCAACTTTTTCTTCTTTTTTCTTTCTTGATTTTTTCTTCGTCGTTTTATTTTCGTTTTTCTCTTCAGTTTCCCTCAATTTTTTTTCAGCTGCTTCGGCAAGTTTGTTCAAAGTATATTGAATTCCCTTATATCCACCCTCTTCTTCGTTTTCTTCTGTCCTTTCTTTTTCTTCTTCGGGCTCTTCCACAACTTCTTCTTCATCGCTTTCTTCAGTTTCTTCAACTTCTTCAACTTCTTCGTTTAAAGGTTCACTGTTTTCAGCTTCTTCAAAACTCTCTTCTTGCCCTTCTGCTTCGTCATATTGCTCTTGCTCATAGTCCCCCTCATTTTCTGTTCCATAATAAACTGGGTTCCCTTCTTCGTCAAGATAATATGGGTTTTCGTCGTCATCATAATAGAATTCGTTTCCGTCAGCATCAAAATATCTATACACTTCAACAACTTTGTTCTTCTTATATCCTTCAATAATGTTGTCACGTTTAATTATTGCACGATTTTTGCTTTCAATTTCTTGTCTATTTTCAAAAATTTCTTGGTCTTTTGCTTCAATATCATCGTTCAAAGCACTAACTTGGTCTTTAAGCTCGTCAATAACAACACGATTTTCTTCCACTTCGCCAACAAGATTGTCATATTTATTATATCTGTCTTCATAAAGAGCAAGTTTTTCGGCCATAAGTTTGTCTTTTTCTTCTAGTGCGTGAGCAAGGTCATTTTTCTCTTTTGAAATACTTTCAATTTTTTCATTCATTTTACCTTCGGCAACTTTTCTTAGTTCTTCATAAGTTTTGTCTGCAAAATGTTTAAATTCGTCTGCCAAAGATTTTTCAGCCACACTCTTGCCGTTTTCAATTTCTTTTCGTTTTTTATCAATTTCGGCATTAAGTTTGCCAATTTTTTCATTAAATTTATTTGTTGCTTTTTCAATTTCTTTTTCAATATTTTGTTCTTTTTCAACTTCGGCAGATTGTTGACGTCGAAGCGAACTACGCGTAATCTCGTTTGTAACTGTTTCAATTTTAGCTTTCAAACTTGAAATTTCTTCTCGAATATCACGCAAATTTCGTTGATAATTTTTATTTTCTTCTTCAAAGTCTTTTGTAACACTTGCTTTTTCACTTTGAATAATTTCAATTTCTTCGTTAAGACGTTTTTTGTTTCCAAGATAATATTCACTTTCGCTAAACGCACGTTGCAAAACAAGTTGTTGCTCGGCTTTCAAACCCTCAAAGTTATATGTTTCGTGTTCAACTTCGCTTTCTTTCGCTTTTTGTAGTTGTTGTTGGTCATATAGCGCACGTTGTTCCAAAAATTCTTGAAGGGCAGGAATGTTGTTTTTA
>CAYXET010000044.1:0-6944 GCA_964464025.1 uncultured Christensenella sp.
CAATATTTTTCAACTAACAAAAAAAGCTATTTTAAGGTTCAAAATCTACACAAATACTATCAAATGCCCGACAATTTTGACCCAGAAATGGATGATGATTATGAAAAATTTGATTTTACATTTGGTAAAATGATGTATATGTTCCAACCAACCGAAGCAGAAGCATATAACTATGGAATAAGAAAAGCGCGTGAAATTTTCGACATTTCAAACACAAGTATTGGCGAAAATGGCAAAAAAGTTGCACTAGAAGACACAAGTGTTGTTGACCTTATGATGTTTAGAAATGAATTTTTTGAAAGAAAAGTAAATTTAAATTTCTTCAACAATGTTATGAAAGATGATTTTAAAGAATATTTAGATATGTTCAATTTGCTAACTGATTTTTCTACCGAGATGATGAAATATATGTTAATTATCGACGAACTTGACCCACTTGCAACCAATGATTGCGACATAATTTTCCTAAGTGCTGGTGCACCTGCGGAAGCAAAAGTAAATTTGATAAAATATAACGAAGCAAGAGATTGTTTTGATAAAGTTTTAGAAGAAATGGAAGAAAGAAAAATAAAAATGTTTAAAAAATATAAAGATTTTGTTGTAAACGAAAAAATTTCTTGCTATAATGAAAATTTTAATAACTAAAAATTAGTTTAATTAGGCCACCAATAAATGGTGGTTTTTACATGAAAAAGCACTGACAAAGTCAATGCTAATGATAGGAACTATCGCAAATACACCCCAGTGATTTCCTATTCGGTTGCTACAAATACTGCAACTTTTTTGTTTAAGAACTTTGGGGAATAAAAATATTATAAACTATTGGCCCGATTTGTGAAAATTTATTTTAAGATTTGCGGCAAAAAGCTTTCACCAATTTTTGATGAAAGATTAAAAATATCTAAAATTGTGCTGGATATGTTGTATAATCCAACTTTTGTGTGTAGATTTTCACCATTTTTAATATGTGCTCCAAAAATCACACAAGGGGTGTATTCTCTTGAATGGTCCGTGCTTTGCGTTGAAGGGTCGTTGCCGTGGTCAGCAGTGATGAACAAAACGTCATCGTCACGCATATTCTTTAAAAATTCTCCCAAAAAAACGTCCACTTTGTTTAGACATTCGGTGTAGCCGCTAACATTGTTTCGGTGACCATACTTTGAATCAAAATCATTAAAATTTGCAAAACACAAGCCACTAAAATCAATTTTTTGAGCGTTTAAAAGGCCAGTTGCAACTTCGTCATTGTCGTGTGCTTCAATTGCTTTTGTGATGCCTTTTCCGCTAAAAATATCATAAATTTTTCCAACCGAAAGAACATCGAAAGATTTTTTTTGCAAAGTTTCAAGCACAGTTTCGCCTTTTGGAAGAACAGTAAAATCTTTTCGCATTTTATTTCGAACAAAGGGATATTCTCCATCAAACGGACGAGCGATAACTCGGTTAACGCCCCACTCGTTTTTCATAATTTCACGTGCTTTTTCGCAAATTTCATAAAGTTTTTCAATTGAAAACACGCTTGTGTGTGCCGCAATTTGAAGAACACTATCCGCCGAGGTATATACAATCACTTTTTTTTCTGAAATACTTTGGTCACCATAATCTTTGATAACTTCGGTGCCGGAATATGGTTTGTTGCATAAAATTCCAACACCAAAAGCCTTTTCTAATTTCTCAATACATTCCTTTGGAAAGCCATCAGGGAAAGTTGGAAACGGAGTATCAACAACATTTCCGCTAATTTCAAAATGACCAGCCGTGCTATCTTTTCCTTTAGAAATTTCTTGCAAACGCAAAAAACTTCCGCGTGGATTTTCTTCTTTCACATAGTCAACGCCGTCAATGTTACAAAACCCTAGTTTAATTAAATTTGGTATGAAAAGATTTTCGTTTTTTGTTAGTGCCCCAAATGTGTTTGAAATTTCGTCGTCATAATTTGGATAGTCGTCTAAACTCCCAATTCCCAAACTATCTAAAACAATCAAAAAAACCCGATTTATGTTAAACATTCAAAGCCACCTCCACAAGAGAAGATAGAAAATTTTCGCGTTGTCTAATTGAACTGCTTTTTTCATTTTCGCTATCCAAAATGTCCGTTACAACTGTTATACAAAGAGCATCAGCGCCTGCATTTTTTGCGTTTAAGTATAAACTTGCGCTTTCCATTTCAATGTTGTCGCAAAAATTTTCAAGCAAATTTGTGTGTGAATAGAATGTGTCAGTGCAAAAAGTTTTTCCAATGAAATATGGAACTTTATTTTTTTTGAAAAGAGAAATTGCGTTGTTTAACAATTTTTCGCTGCAAAAAATAGGTTTGCCCTTATTTTCTTCAACATAGTTAAGATAATTTGTGTCGGTATAAACTTCTTTTGAAACCAAAATATCGCCAAGATTTATGTTTTTGTTCTTAGTTCCACATGTTCCAACTCTGATAATTTTTTTAACTTTATAGAAATTATAAAGCTCATAGGAATAAATTCCCATTGAGGCATTACCCATTCCTGACGACATAATTGAAACCTTTTTACCGTTATATTCCCCTGTGTAGCAAAGTTCTAGCCGAACAGAAGAAACTAGTTTTGCGTTTGTTAAATATTGTTTTACAATTTTTTTGCATCTTTTAGGGTCGCCGGTCATAATCACAGTTTCAGCGATTTCACCAAAATTTGCCCCGTTATGTTTTGTTAGTGCCATAGAATTCTCCTTTATATTTTTAGATTATTTTATCAAAAAAATTTAGAGTTTTTTTTCAATTCTAAAAATCTATACTATATATATATTCCACAAAAATTTTTGCAGTTAACACTTTATGCCAAAATTGACTATTTTTTTATTCCAACTGCAGTTCTAACTTTGTCAAGCATCTTTTTTGCTTCAATTTTTGCTTTTTTTGCACCATTTTCTAAAATTTCAACAACAAGTTGAAGATTATTTTGATAGTAGTTATATTTTTCACGCATTGGTGATAGATAGTTATTCATTAGCGTAAATAATTCTTTTTTTGCTTCGCCCCACGCAAGGCCATTAATTAGTTTTTCGCAAAATTCGTTATATTGTTCGTTGGTTGCAAAAAGTTTATATAACGCACAAATTGTGTTGTTTGTGTCTTTCTTCTCGCCGGGAAGTCGACTATCGGTTACAATTTTGTTGATTGTTTTTTGCAATTTTTTTTCATCACAAAAAAGTTCTATTGTGTTGTTGTAACTTTTGCTCATTTTTCTTCCGTCAAGTCCCAAAATGGCACACGTTTCTTTTTGGACATAGCATTCAGGAAGATTGAATAGATTTTCAAATGTTTTATTGAAAGTGTTTGCAATGTCACGCGCAATTTCAACGTGTTGAGTTTGATCGCTTCCAACCGGAATGATATTTGAATTAAACAACAAAATATCCGAAGCCATTAAAATTGGATAGTTATATAGCCCCATATTCACCCCGCTATCTTTATCTATCCCATTTTCGACATTTTTTTCTATCATTGCTTTATATGCGTGCGCTCGATTCATTAATCCTTTGCTTGTTAGGTTGCATAAAATCCAAAATAGTTCATAGTCTTCGCTAATATCGCTTTGCTTGAAAAAAGTGACTTTGTTTGCGTCTAATCCGCAAGCAAGCCAAGAACAAGCAATGTTATAGGTGTTTTTAATCAATTCATCTTTGTTTTTAATTGTGGTTAAGGCATGATAGTCAGCAATAAAATAGAAACAATCATATTCACTGTTTTTTGCAAACTCTAAACTTGGTTTTATCATCCCAAAATAATTGCCAATATGTGCAATTCCAGTGGGCTTTATGCCCGTTAAAATTCTTTTTTCCATAGAAAAATTATATTTTTTAAATTACTTATTGTCAAGCAAAAAAACGGCATTGCACAATTTTGTGGAATTTTTATTCCACAAGTGTTTCGCCGTTTTTCACATATCCATTTTTTCGAAGTTCTTCTTCACTATATTCATCAAAATTTTCTGAAATGTTTTGCTCTTCTTTATTTTTTTCTTGCAAAACTTGTTGATTTGTTTGATATTGATTGGTTAAATTATCCTTTTTTGTTTGCAAATTTCCAATTTTTATGTTTTGAATAATTATTATGCAAAAAAGCGTAGCAAAAAGACCAATTAAAAGATATTTAATTATTTTGTAAACTTTTTGATATCTTTGCACTTTTTTTATTCTTCCTTTTAAATAATTTTATTTTTGAAAGCTTTTCAAAAATTTTTCTAATAAAATTATATATCTTTTGAAAAATAAAATCAATCAAATTTCCTAATGTTTTTCGTTCTAAAAAATATCCAACAAAAAACGAGAATAGCATAAAAAACCTAAATTCGCCAAAATTTACAACTTTTAGACATAAATAAAATAAAAAAACGCATATTAAGGAAAAAATTACATCTAAAACTATCATTAAAAAACGTTTTTTTTGAAAAATTTCTAAAATAAAAACATTTACATCTTGCACAATTCCCGCAAGAAGTCCAAAATATATTCCGCCAAGAAAAAGAAACCAATGTTTTAGTGTTTCAAAAAGCATCACTTAAATATCCTTTTAAAAATTCCTTCCTTAATTTTGCTTGTTTTTGAATATTTTATCGCATCAATTGTTCCAGTTATTTCAATAGAGTTTTCTCCGAAATTTTCAATGCTTAAATTTTCACCCAAAATTGTTAGTTTTGTATCTTTCAAGTCTAAAACAACATTATTTATGTTGCTGCTAAGCACTTTTTTAACCCCACTAACTTGAAGATTATTTCTTTCAATAAGACTAATTTTGTGTGATTTTAATTTTTCTTCTTCCATAATTATCTCCTAAAATTCTTTTCTATTTTTATTATATTTTATATTTCTCTCTTTTATTCTTTTAATTTTATTCTTTTAATTTTATTCTTCTAATTTTATTCTTCTAATTTTATTCTTCTAATTTTATTCTTCTAATTTTATTTTTTAAATTAAACTAACAATTTTTTGTTGTATTTTCTCTAATTTACCTTTTTTATTAAAAGTTAATTCAATTTCCCTAAAATCAGATTAGTTTTTAAAATATGTAAAACTTTTTTATTTTAACATAAACATTTTTTCTATTTATTGACAAAATTTATAAATATGATAAAATTAAACTATGAAAACAAAGTTCTATTTGGCACATTCTCTTGACAAAAAAGCGTTGAAGGAAAAATTATATCAATTTGATTTTTTAAAATTGCAATATCCAAAACTAAAATTGGTCTATTTGTTTAATGAAGAAGACTTGCTTGATGATAGTATTAACGAAACTGTTCAATCGACAATAGATTTCATTTCAAAATTTGGTATAAAAACAAAGGATTTTTGCATTTCTTTTGAACATCAAGTGGGCGAAAAAATAAATAATAATGAAACATTAAAAAAACTTATTTCTCTTGAAAATAAGCACAAAGATGTTGTTTTTGGTATTGAAGACGATGACACAACTTGGTCAAGCAAAAAAATTTTGAACGCAAACAGCCAGCTAGATGAAATAGTTAACGAAATTAAATCGAAAAATTTAAGTGAAATTGAAACTTTGCTCTATGCCTATCTTTTTGTGACTAGCAAAAAATATAACGACCCACTTTTTGTTAAAAATCGAACGTTGTCCAGAAGTGTTTATGGCGTGTTAAACTCAAACAAAATTGTTTGTGTGGGCTATTGCGAACTTTTGCGCGAAATTATTGCTCGTTTAAAACTTAAAAATGTTAAACTGTTTTTAAACAATGTTTCAACAGTTCAAAAAGGCAGGTCAGGTTATCACAGAAATCTTGTAGTTTTTATTGATGACAAAAAATATAAGACCAGTGGATATTACATTTTAGACCCAACAAACGATAGCAAAACAAATCAAAAAGAAAATTATAAAGCAAACTATTTTTTGCTGGCTTTTAGTGAACAAGAAAATTTAAAAGATTATAAATATAAATATCTAAAAAAAGATAAAATCTCATTTAACATTTGCAAAGAAAAAACATATATCTATGACGATGTGAAGGTGTTTAACCGACTGGAAGGAAGTAAATTTATAAGTTTTTCACAAAACAGGGCACAAATTAACAAAGAACTTTACGATTTTTTACGAAAAGATAAAAAATATGCCCCACTAGTTGAACAAATCACAAAAATTAAGGGTGAAAATAGCGAAGAATTAAAGAAAACAGTTAATTATTTTTATGATTTTTTCAAAAAAAATAATCCACCAATTCCTCTTCCAACAATGTATCTTTGCTTTTCGAATATTCTAAAAGAAAAAGGATATTCTTTTGAAGAAATGAAAAACAAGATGAGAGAAATTTTGAAATTAAACTTTGAAATGAACAAAAGCCATTTTGAAAAAGAAAATAATTCAACTTTTTCATATAAAATTTTAAAAGATTATAAAAAGATTAACAATGAAGATAATCTTAAAAATTAAAGTTATTGCAAAAATTTAAAAACAAAAAAATCTCGTGTAGATTTTATGTAAATATTATATAAATTTTGCATATATATTGTATAATGATATATAAATTTTATATATATATATTTATATTACGTAAAGCTTACATAAAAATTATGTAAATTTTGTGAAAAACGCAAAAAAACACAAAAATTTTAAAAAATAATTAAAAATCTATTGACAAATATTAATTTATCCTTGTATAATTAATTTGTCTTAGCGGGGTGGAGCAGTTGGCAGCTCGTCGGGCTCATAACCCGAAGGTCACGAGGTTCGAATCCCGTCCCCGCAACCAATAAAGGCAACCTAAAGTTGCTTTTTTAATTTTGGCGGCGTAGCTTAGTTGGTTATAGCGTTCGGTTCATACCCGAAAGGTCGAAAGTTCGAATCTCTCCGCCGCTACCAAAAATTGAAATGTTTAATTGCTTTGCGGTTAAACTTTTTTTATTTTGTATAGTATTTATATAATGTTATAGTTGCATATTTAAACATTATTTTT
>CAYXET010000045.1:0-1311 GCA_964464025.1 uncultured Christensenella sp.
TAGCCATTTCAAAACTACCTGAATAACAATGAATAACAAAGCCATTAGATAAAAATTGCAGGTTGTTTTTTAGAATGTTTAACATATCTTCATAAGCGTCACGCAAATGAATTACTACTGGAAGATTTAAAGAATGTGCAAGTTTGATTTGCTTAATCAAAATGTCTTTTTGTTCTTCTTTGTTGTGCCCTTCATAGTGATAATCAAGCCCAATTTCACCAATAGCAACACACTTTTTGTTGCTAGCAAACTTTTTTAAACTTTCAATTGTGTCTTCATTCCACTCGGAAGAATTTTCAGGGTGAACACCAACTGTGAAATATATATTTTCATTTTCTTGCGCCAAGATATAATTTTTTTCGCAACTAGACAAACTTGAGCTGGCCGAAATTATTTTTTCAAGCCCAAAATTTTTCATATTTTGAATAATTTCACAAGTTTTTTCTTCCGAATATTGTTCGTCTTTCAAGTGTGCATGAGTGTCAATTAACATCTAACAAACCTCGCTTCCACTTTCAATTTCTTTTTCGGGTGTTATGAACAGCAATTTTCCATTTTTCTCGTCTTCGGCATACAAAATCATTCCCTTGCTTTCAATTCCCCTAATTTTTCTAGGTTTTAGGTTCGCAACAACAACAACTTGTTTGTTTAGCATATATTCCGGATTATAGTGTGGATATACACCACTTACAATTGTTCGAATTTCATCGCCAATTTTCACAGAAAATTTTAGAAGTTTTTCGGCATTCTCGACCTTTTCACTTGCAACAATTGTTCCAACTTTCAATTCAATTTTTTCAAAATCGGAATATTCAATTTCAGGTTTCCCCTTTTGAATTACGTTTTCTTCATTTTCAACTTTTTGATTGTTTTCTTGTTTATTTTTTTCTTCACTAATCATTTTTTCATTTTCTAACATTTTTTTATGCTCCAAAATTTGTTTTTCTTTGATAATCTCGGCCGTTTTGTTTATTTCCTTAACATCAAAACGCGGGAACAAAATTTGTGTTTCTTTTCTAACATCAAAGCATTCTTCAAGACCAAACTCATTTAGGCAAGAAAAACTTCGAGGCTTAACGTTTAAAAATTCAAACACTTTTTCGCTTGTTTTTGGCATAAATGGTTGAAGCAAACTTGAACCAATAGCTAAACTTTCAAGCAGGTTATATAAAACAACATTAAGTCTGTCAAAATTTTCATTTTTCGCCAAAACCCAAGGCTCATTTTCGTCGATATACTTATTTGCTCGTTTAAAAATTGCAAAAATTTCACCTAAGGCATCCGAAACTTTCAATTCGTTCATTTTTTTTG
>CAYXET010000045.1:1321-6721 GCA_964464025.1 uncultured Christensenella sp.
CATACGAACTAGTCACAACTTGTTTTAAATCTTGGTCAACTTCTTTTTCATTTCCCGTTCTCTTCACAATTCCGCCAAAATATTTTTTTGCCATTGCAATTGTTCTGCTAACTAAATTACCAAAAACATTTGCTAGGTCTGCATTAATTTTTTCAGTCAAACTTTCCCAACCAATTTGTCCATCATCAGCAAAGCCCATTTCGCTTAAAACATAGTAACGCACAGCATCAACGCCAAAAACATTTGCAAGGTCGTCAAAATATAGCACATTCCCCTTAGATTTGCTCATTTTTTCACCATTTTGAAGCAACCAGCCGTGACCATAAATTTGTTTTGGAAGTGGCAAGTTTAGTGCCATTAAAAATATTGGCCAATAAATTATGTGAAATCGAATAATATCCTTCCCAACCACGTGAAGGTCAGCAGGCCAGTATTTTTCAAAATTTTCACAATTTTTCCCATCTAGGTCATATCCAAGCCCTGTGATATAGTTTGTTAAAGCATCAAGCCAAACATAAACAACGTGTTTAGGGTCAAAATCAACTGGAATTCCCCACTTAAAACTTGTTCTTGACACGCATAAATCTTGCAAACCATTTTTGATAAAGTTATTAATCATTTCAGTTTTTCGATTTTGCGGAATAACAAAATTTTCATGAGTGTTATAATAGTCAACAAGCCTGTCAACATATTTGCTCATTTTAAAAAAATACGCTTCTTCTTTTGCTTTTGTAACTTCTCTTCCACAATCTGGGCACTTGCTATCTATCAATTGACTTTCTGTCCAAAACGACTCGCAAGGCGTGCAATATAGCCCTTCATAACTATCTTTATAAATATCGCCATTTTCATATAATTTTTTAAAAATTTTTTGAACCTGCTTTTCGTGATATTCGTCTGTTGTTCTAATAAATTTGTTATAACTTATGTTTGCCATATCCCACAAATCTTGAATGTTTTTTGCAACTTTATCAACATAATCTTTTGGTTTTAGGCCATTTTTTATCGCTTTTTCTTCAATTTTTTGACCGTGTTCGTCTGTTCCGGTTTGAAAAAAAACGTCATAACCTTGCAAACGTTTAAAACGAGCGATTGCATCACTTAAAATAATTTCATAGGTGTTTCCAATGTGCGGTTTGCTTGAAGTGTAGGCAATTGCAGTTGTAATATAAAAAGGTTTTTTATCCATAATATCTCCTAAAAATATAATCTAATTAATTATAGCAAAAAACAACGTAAATGTAAACTAATTGTAATTTATTTATCCATTTTTCATATAAATTATTATGAATAAAATTTGGACAATAATTTTTTTGGCAGGAATAGCGCTTATGCTAACTTCGGGCAAACAAGACGTTATGAGTATAATTTTAACTGGGTGCGAAAAAGGTGTTACTCTTTCATATTCGCTAATTAGCATATATGCATTTTGGCTTGGAATACTTGAAATTTGCGAAAATTGTGGAGTTAACAAAAAATTGGCAAACCTTCTTTCCCGCCCCATTGATTTTTTATTTAACAAGCCAAATTTTGAAACAAAAAAAGAAATTGCAATAAATCTTTCATCGAATATTTTGGGTATGGGAAACGCCGCAACACCAAGTGGCATTAAGGCAATGACAAACTTAGATGACGGAAGCGGGAAAATTAATCGTGCACAAATGATTTTTATGCTTTTAAACACGTCTAGTTTGCAAATTTTGCCAACAACAATAATTGGACTAAGACTATCTTATCAAAGCGAAAACGCAAGCAGCATTATCATTCCAACCATTTTGGCAAGTTTAATTTCAACATTTTGTGGGATATTTTTGCTTTATGCAATTAACAAAATTATTAAAAAATTTGAAAAAAGGGCTAAAAAATGAACTATGTTATTCCAATTTTAATTTTCTTATTATTGTCCTTCAACCATTTTCAAAAACAAAACAATTATGCTAGTTTTGTTGTTGGGGCAAAAAAAGGACTCGTTTTGGTGTTTGAAATTTTTGCAAATATCGTTGCAATTTTCATTTTTATTGAACTTTTTAAAGCAAGTGGCATAAGTGATTTTTTAATTAAGATTTTATCTCCGATTTTTTCATTTTTGAAAATTCCAAGTGAACTAGGGCAACTTATAATTTTAAAGCCATTTTCAGGAAGCGGAAGTTTGGCAATTTTGTCCGATATTTTTTCTTCCTATGGAGTGGATAGTTATATTGGGCGATGCGCAAGTGTTATTGTTTCATCAAGTGAAACGGTTTTCTATGTAACTAGTGTCTATTTTTCAAAAACAAAGGTTAAAAATTTAAGTTTTGCAATTCCCCTTGCATTATTTGTTACAGTTTTATCCTGCATTTTAGCATGCGCTTTCTGTCGAATTTTCTAAATTGAACTACTTTTTATAGAAATATAAATATCATTAATTAAATTTAATTTTATTGTCTAAAATTTAAAATATTTAAAATTAATTGTCAATAATTTGAATTTAATTTTGATTAGCAATAAATTTAATTTAATTTAATTTAATTTAATTTAATTTATTTTATTTTATTTTAATTTGAAAAATTATTCGTCACGCTTTAATTTTAAATTTATAAACAATTTTTGAATATTTTTATTTAAACGCAATAAACTAAAAACAAAGGAGAAGAAAATTATGATTATTACAAACATTATCGCCTATATTTTAGTGCTTGCCGGAGCATTAAATTGGGGCCTGGTTGGAATTTTTAATTGGAACCTAGTTGAGGCAATTTTTGGCGGTTATAACGCTGGAAGCATTATTGTTTATATCCTTGTTTTGATTGGAGCAATCTGGCTAATTATTGCACCAATTATAAATCACGGACAAATAACAATTTGCGAAAATTCCGCAAACACATTTTTAAACAACGAAAAAGAAATGTAGAAAACTTTTATTTAACAATAGAATATTTATAAATTTATAGTTTTAAAGTTTTAAAAAAATTATTTATAACTTATAATTTATAATTTTATTTCATATTTTTATTAAAGCTTAATAAAAAAATCTAAAATTTATAATATTTTGTTTATTTTTTACTAAATTTAATAAACTAATTACAATGTAAATCACTAAATTTTAATTAAACGATTAAAAAGTTTATTAAAATTTGAAACAAAAATATTTATATTTTATAATATAATTTTTTGATTTAATAATTATAACAATGTAAAAAATTTCTACTGTTAAAAATTAATTCCGAATTTAAAAAAATTTAAGTTCTTGAATTTAAGAATTAAAACTCAAAATTAAATGAAAAAACTCCACTAGGGAGTTTTTCTTTTTTTATTAAATTTATTTGCTTAAATCTTTATCCTTAATTTCAAGCGCTGGATTTGGAACAATCCCTTTTTCATAAAGGTCACGATAAAATTCTTCTTCTCGATTTTCCTTTATTCCTTTTGCATACAAATACATATTATATTCTTGTTGTCCATTAAGTTTCAACAATTTAATTGTTTTAGACAAAAGTTCAATATCATTTTTCTTTTCGCTTTCAGGAAGTTTATCAAGTTTTTCAATTTTCTTTTCAAAAATTTCTATCAACGCGTTAATATGAGACAAAGTTTCTTTTGATTCATTTAGCATTACATCATAAAATTTCATAGTCCCTCCTAGTTTTCAGAAGTTGTTGAATCGTCGCCTTCATTTGTTGTTTCTTTGTTTAGTTGTTCTTTTGCTTTTTCGATTTTTTCTTCAACTTCTTTAATATCACTTTCAATTTGTTCAGCGTTTCGTGTTAGAATTTCGTGCGATTTTTTTAGAACTGGATAACGGTCTTTGTTGGCATCCATAACACTCTTACAATGTTCAACAGACATTTTTAAGCCGTCTAATAAATCTATTTCTTCTCTTAATTTTTGTTCTTTTTCTTCGTCAACTTCATAGTTATTAACCCCAAATAGAACCATTTTCTTTTTAGCAACAATTGCTTCTCTTCTTCGAAGTTTTTCTTGGTCAGATTCTAATGTTCGTGCAATTCTTTCTAGTGGAATATAATCTTTTTTATTTTGTTTTAGGTCTTTTTCATTTTGTTTTTGTCTTTCTTGAAGTTCTTCAAGTTTTGCTTCAAAAGTTTCTAGGTCTTCTTGGGTGTATTCTTCAGTTTCAACTGGTCGACTTTCTAGTTCTTTTTTAAGATTTTCAACATCTTGTTTTGCCTTTTCTTCGATTTCCTTGTTTTTTTCTTGTTCTTCTTCAATTCGTTTGTTTAGTTCTTCAATTTGTTGTTTTAGCAAAGCAATTTCGTCAACAACCGGTTCTTCGTTTTCAACATTTTCAACCGCACTAACCAATTCTTCCTTTTCTTCAACAAGTTCTTCAGCTGTCTGTGGTTGCTCTGGTTCTTCTTCAAAATCAGGTTCAATTTCTTGTTCTTGAAGGAATTTATTTCGTGCTTCAATGTTTCTTTCTTTGATTGCTCTTAAAATTTCTTCAATGCTTTTGTCGTCTTCGTCATCTTCTTCATCCAACAAATCAAAATCTTCATCTTCATCCACATTTTCATCGAATTCTTCTATTTTTTCATCAATATTTTCTTCATTTTCAGTTTCTTCGTTAACATTTTCTTCTGTCTCTTCTTTAGTTTCGCCATTAACTTCTTCATCTATTTCCTTTTCAACTTCTGGGCTAACTTTGTTAACAAATGTGAAATCTTCATTCACTTCAACTTCTTCTTTTGTTTCTTCTTTTTCTTCTTCTTTTGTCTCTTCAACGCTTTCAATTTCTTCTAGTTCTTTTGCTTTGCTTTCCAAAAGTTTTGCTTCTTCTTCGGCCTTCGAAAAATCTATGTTGTTTGTTTTTTCTTCAACATTTTCTTTTTCATATTGTTTGTCGAAATCTAAAACTAACTTTTTGTCATTATTTTGAAGATAATAAGCGTCATTAAGACTTAAATCTCTGTTATATTGATATAAAATTTCATTATCTATATCTGTGTTTTTTCTGTGACGGAAAAACAAAACCCCACGTTTGCCGTCGATGCAACCCAAAATTAGGTCAACTAATAATAAAACAATAAACCCAGCAGCAAGTGCCAAAACGATTATTGCCAATACATTTAAAATTGCTTGAAACATATTTTTTCTCCTTATTAATCAAAAGTTATTTTATTATAAAACAAAATGTTTTTGTTGTCAATAGTTAAATTAAAATTATATTGAAATAATGCAAGCGATTTTCATTTTTTTATAAAAAAAATTAAAATTTAGTGATTTTTGCCTTATTTTTGCTGTTTTTTTGCATATTTTATAATCAAAATTAATTTCAGCCTATTTTTATCGCTTTGTTTAAAACAAAAATTTTTACAAATAATTGCTCATAAAAAAATCAACCTAAAAAAGTTGATTTTTGTTTTCTTAAGCAACGTGAGTGTGTTTTACAACCCATTTTTTCAT
>CAYXET010000046.1:0-6643 GCA_964464025.1 uncultured Christensenella sp.
TAAAGCTGTTCACGGCCGTGCAGAAGATTATGTTAATGTTTCACGTGAAACATTTGACGTTGTTGTTTCGCGTGCAGTTGCTCGGTTAAATACACTGCTTGAATACTGCTTACCCTATGTGAAAATCGGTGGATATTTTATTGCTTATAAAAGTTTAAACTGCGAAGAAGAAATTAAGGAATGTAAAAAGGCACTTAATATTCTTGGTGGAGAAATAGATTTTGAAAAAACTTTCACGGCTGACCTTGCAGGAAACGAACGAACACTACTTTTTATTAAAAAAATAAAGAAAACACCTGAGAAATATCCTCGTGGGCAAAATAAGCCAAAAGTTTCACCGATTGTTTAATTAAATTAATTTTTATGAAAATATTTTTGAAAAAAATAAATATAATATAAGATTATCTTTAATAAAAATTGTTAATAAAAGCATAAGAGTTGAAGCTAAAATCGAAAAATTGGACAAAAATTTTAAAAATTACGTAAAAAATAAGCAAAAACTACTTAAAATTAATAAAAATTTTAAAAAAATAGCAAAATTTTATATGCTATTTTTTATTTTAATGATATAATTATAATATATAACAAAAAACAAAGGAGAGAAAATATGGGTAAAATTGTTGCATTTTCAAACCAAAAAGGTGACGTCGGCAAAACTACCACTTGTGTGAATATGAGCGCCTGTCTTGCCGGGCTCGGAAAGAAAGTTTTGCTTCTAGACCTTGACCCACAGGGGAACGCAACAAGTTCGCTTGGAATTGAAAAGACTGAGGAATTGAAAGGAATTTACAACGTGATTGTTGGAGAGACGGAAATTGAAGATGTTGTTAAACGAACGAAATATCGCAATCTTGACATTATTCCAACGGATATTAACCTTGCGGGTGCTGAAATTGACTTAGTTCAAATGGAAAATCGTGAAAATGTTTTGCGAAATGCCTTAAATAAAATTAAACAAAGTTACGACTTTATCACAATTGATTGTCCACCTAGTTTGGGTTTATTGACAGTTAATGCGTTAACTAGTGCAGATGGAATAATTATTCCAATTTTGTGCGAATTTTTATCATTAGACGCTTTAACACAACTTATGAACACAGTTTGGCTTGTCAAACAACATCTGAATAGCAATTTAGAAATTGAGGGTGTTGTTCTAACAATGAAAAGTGCAAGGAGCAATCTTGCAATTGAAGTGTCAAATGAAGTTAAAAAATTCTTTGATAAAAAGGTGTTTGAAACGTCAATTCCGCGTAATATCAGGGTTGCAGAAGCTCCGAGTTATGGTGAAAGTATAATTGATTATGACCCAAAATGTAAAGGCGCAGTGGCTTATATGGAATTAACAAAAGAATTTTTGAAGAGAAACGAAAAGAAAAGAGGTGATAGAAATGAGTAAAGGTGGCCTAGGACGTGGCTTAGGGAGTTTGTTTAACAGTTATAATAGCATTCAAAATGTTTCACGTGAAACATTAGAAGAAAATGGGAAATCAGTTCGAAACATTAGCATATCTTTGATAGACCCAAATAAAGACCAACCAAGGAAAAGGTTTGACGAAGAAGCGTTGAATGAACTTGCCAGTTCAATTAAAACGCATGGCGTGTTGCAACCGATTTTGGTTGTTGAACGTGATGGAAGATATCAAATTGTTGCGGGAGAACGTCGTTGGCGAGCAAGTAGAATTGCTGGTTTAAAGGAAATTCCTTGCATTGTTTGCGATTTTTCTTCAGAACAAGTGAAGGAAATTAGCATAATTGAAAACCTTCAACGTGAAGATTTAACACCAATTGAAGAAGCAAAAGCAATTAAACAATTGATTGATGATTTCGGCTGGACACAAGAAGTTGTTGCTGAAAGGCTTGGGAAAAGCCGACCGGCGATTTCTAATACGCTAAGAATTTTAAATCTTGTTCCCGAGGTTTTGCAAATGATTGAAGAAGGAAAACTGAGTGCGGGACACGCAAAAAGCCTTGTTGTTGTGTCGGATCCGGCAACTCAAATTAAACTTGCGAAACAAGTATGCGAGAAAAAATTAACCGTTCGAGATTTAGAACAAGCGGTTAAAGCGAAAAAGACCAACAAGAAAAATATTGTTGATAAAATCAGTCCGGAATTTCACGACCTAATCATTAATATGCAACGTGTTTTTGGAACAAAGGTTTCAATGATAGGAAATGAGAACAGAGGAAGAATTTATATTGACTATTTTAATCGAGATGACCTTGACAGAATTTATGAAATTGTTGAAAGAAGCAAAAGATAGAATAGTTTTGAAATTAACCAGTAATAAAAAGTTGTTATAAAGTTTTCAAAAAAGAAAAGTAGTTATTATTTAATAACTACTTTTTTCTTATAATATCTAACGGTGAGAATTTTTGTTAAAAGATTTTTAAAATAAGACTTAATATAATTTTTGCTATATTTTAAGTAAATTTTTGTTTTGATTTTTTTGAAGATAAACAAAGCAATTAATAATCATTGTTCCTAAAATCGCTCCCATTAAGACGTCGCTGAAAAAATGAACACCCAAAATCACCCTTGAAATCATAATTAAAATTGGGATAATAATTCCAATTGAAAGGCAATTTTTCACTCGTGGATTTTTTGCATTTTTTAGGCAAATATAAAACAACGCAAAATATACTACTAGAGATGTTTGCGAGTGTCCACTTGGGAAAGAAAATGATGTTGGAAAAGGATATTCGATAATCAAATTAAGTGCAAATTGATTAATTGGTCTAGCACGATGAACAAAATTTTTGATTATAAAATTTAAAACTGCACTAAAAATTGTTAAAGGATAGAGATAAAATAAGTCTTTGCGCTCGGGGAAAAATAGTGTTAAAATCAAAAGCACTATTATCAGTTCTGTTTCACCTAGAAAAGTGATAAAAAGAAATATATTGTTTGTTATACTGTTTCGAACAAAAGAGCAAAGATAAAAAACAAAATTATCAACAATTGTTATATAATTTGCGTTATAAATGACCGAAATTAGCAAAAAAATTGCGAAAATTAGCAAAATTATTTCACTTATTATAAATTTTTTTGTGGTTTTTCGAAAATTTTCTCTTTTCTTGTCGTTCATAACTTTATTATATCATAAATTGTAAATATTACTTATTTTTTATATTATTTTTGTTTATTTTTTTTATTTTTTGTTTTATAATAGAGTATGCTTAAGAATAGTTATTATCTTAAATATTCGCCAATGGACAATTTTAAACTAAAATTATCCAAAGTTTTTTTGTTTTTGTGCATAATTTTGTGTGGTTTTTCGTTAATTTTTAATGTAACATATTCTGTTGTGACTGTTGAAGGCGCAAGTATGTATCCGCTTTTAAACGAAAAAAATGGGCCAAATGGAACGGAAACAGTTTTAAAGAACGATAGAGTTGTTCTTAATTATATCAAAACAATAAACAAGGGTGACATAATTGTTGTGAAGCACTTTGACGGGCAAGATAGCTATAATTATGTGATAAAACGGCTAATTGCCACCGGTGGCGACACTGTTGAAGTGAAAGAAAACGGGGACGTTTATGTTAACGACAAACTTTTGGTTGAAGATTATGTTGCAAGTTCGCAAGAGAATAAACTTAAATTTTATCAACGTTTTTGTGAATTGAAAAATGTCACAAACCCTTATGCTGAAAATGGTCAAAAGTGGGCGGAATGTTTTGATGGAAACAAGTTGACAATTCCAAAAGATTGTGTGTTCTATTTAGGTGACAACAGATATATTTCGCGGGATTGTTCGTGCTATGGCCCGGTGAAGGAAGAATATGTTGTGAGCAAGGTTGATTTTATTTTGCACAATGGCGAAAGTGTGATAGGCGAAATTTTAAAGCAAATTTTTAATTAAAAAT
Source organism: uncultured Christensenella sp. (assembly GCA_964464025.1). GTDB lineage: Bacteria > Bacillota > Clostridia > Christensenellales > UBA1242 > UBA7868. The sequence continues at coordinate 3,868 of CAYXET010000046.1, forward strand.
AAAAAAGTATATGATTTTTACATTATTTTGTTTAATTTATAAGAATAATCTTGTTATATAATAAAATTTAACTTGAAAAAAATTAATTTAATAAAGGTTTAATCATTAAAAAATATTAAAAGAGATAACAAAAAGGTAAAAATATAAACAAAAACGTGAAAAAATTAAAAAATTAAAACAAATTAATAAAAAATGGAAAAGGAGAAAATATGATATCGACAAAAGATAGGGCAAAACTTAAAGCTCTAAGCCAAAATTTAAAACCAGTTTTAAACATTGGAAAAGAAAATTTAAACGAAAATTCTATTATTGAAATAGAAAATTATTTGCGAAAAAATGAAATAATGAAAATAAAATTGTTAAATTCGTCTGAAGAAGACCCAAAAGAATTGATGAATTTGTTGTGTGAAAAATTAAACGCTGAACCTGTTTTGGTGGTTGGGAAAACATTAATAATTTATAGATATTCAAACCAAAAAGGTGTGAAACACGTTTTGTAATTTTTATAAAAACTTGATTTTTTTGAAATAAGATACCTTTTTGTTTTTAAAAAAATTATGTTAGTGAACGAAAGATTTATAAAAAATATGTTTAAAAGTTGCAAAAAAACGCAAAAAAATACAAAAAATATGTGTTTTTTTCTAAAAAATTATCAAATTTCAATAAAATACAAAAATAAAATTAAATTTAAAATTTGGAGAAAAATATGGATAAAATTGAAAAAGAATATGAAATTCAAAATATTGTTGCAAGGCAAATTTTAGATTCACGTGGGAACCCCACTTGTGAAGTTGACGTGTGGTTAACTCTTGGCGGGTTTGGTCGTTTTAGTGTTCCAAGCGGAGCTTCAACTGGAAGTTTTGAAGCTGTTGAGTTGCGTGATGGTGATAAATCTTGCTATAACGGGAAATCGGTTGAAAAAGCTGTTTCAAATGTTAACGAGATAATCAAAAATAATATTATTAGTAAAAAATTTAATCAAAAGTCACTTGATAGTCTTCTAATTTCGCTTGACGGAACAAAAAATAAGTCTAATCTTGGGGCAAACGCAATTTTGGGCGTTTCTATGGCATTTTTAAAAGCTTGTGCAAATCAAGAAAACTTGCCGTTATATAAATTTATAAGCCCTAGACAGTCGTATGTTATGCCCTCACCGATGATGAATGTTATTAACGGCGGAAAGCATGCCGACAATAACTTGAATATTCAAGAATTTATGATTATCCCAACTGGTTGCACGTCGTTTAAAGAAGCACTAAGAAAGTCTGTCGAAGTTTATCACACATTAAAAAATCTTTTGAAAGGTGATGGCTTGATCACAAGCGTTGGTGATGAGGGTGGCTTTGCTCCTAGTTTAGAAAACGACGAAGTTGCAATTGAATATTTAATAAAAGCAATAAAAAAAGCGGGGTATGAGCCCCAAAAAGATTTTTTTATCGCTCTAGATGTTGCGGCAAGTGAAATGAAATCTGAAGCAGACAAAATTTCCGAAAGTGGAAAATATTATTTTTGGAAAACAAAAAAACTTTTCACAAAAGAAGAACTCTTGGCATATTATGTCGAATTATGTAAAAAATATCCAATAATTTCAATCGAAGACCCTTTTGACGAAGAAGATTATGAAAGTTTTAAAACTTTAACAAAAGAAATTGGAGAAAAGGTTCAAATTGTTGGCGATGACCTTTATGTCACAAACATTGAACGATTAAAAATTGGCGTTGAAAGGAAACTATCTACTTCGGTTTTGATAAAGCTTAATCAAATAGGAACGTTTTCGGAAACAATGGAAGCAATTAATTTTGCGCAAAAAAATAACTTTACGTGCGTAATTTCTCATCGAAGTGGCGAAACTGAAGACACAACAATTGCTGATATTGCCGTTGCAACAAATGCTGGGCAAATCAAAACCGGGGCACTAAGTCGAACGGACAGGGTTTGTAAATATAATCAACTTCTTCGAATTGAAGAAGAATTAAAAGAAAATAGCGAATATGAAGGAAAAAATTCTTTTAATGTTGTATAATTTAATCTTTTAAAATTTTTTGAATAAATAGAAAAATTAAAAACGAAAAAATAATTTATAAAATTTTCTTATAAAAACAATAAAATAATTAATTTAAAACGAAAAAATAAGTCCTATTTCACTATTGACAAAATAGGACTTTTATTTTATAATAAGGTCATAAAAGTTAAAAAACATAAAAAATTGCTATTTTTTTTCAAAAAAATTGGCATAAAAGGAGAATTTATGGATTACATCAGACCATCATATATAGAAAAACTTCCCGAAATTGTTCAAGAATATTTCAAGGAAGAATATTTTAAAGATAGACCCTATCCGGTAACACTAGAACAAGCAAATGAATATTTTTTGCACACAGTTTGCAAGGTTGACACAAAAAAAGAAATAAAAATTCTTCAATATTCAAAAAATAAAAGTAAAAACACAAATCATTTTGTTTTTAAGCGAGACAACTACTATGACCTATTCAGGTATAAATATTGGAGCAAATTAAGTTTCAAAACAAAAATGACCGTTTTATATTGGTTCTATGAAGATGTTTGCAAAGAATTGAAAATTTATAAACCAACTTTCAAAATTTTCAATGAACTTCCGGAAAACGCAGCTGGTGCATATTTTCCAGCAGACCACAGTTTTGTTTTAAGAATAGACGACTTGGTTGAAAAGGGTGGTAACAAGGAAGGAGTGACAAAAACTTCGGCTTACCAGGAACTAGAAAAAATTGCACACGAATTAAAACATGCTCAATATTTT
>CAYXET010000047.1:0-3145 GCA_964464025.1 uncultured Christensenella sp.
CATTTTTTGCAAAATTTCAACATACATACTATTTTCATATGCCAAACAACACATAAGTCTTCCGCACATTCCGCTTAACTTAGACGAATTCAAACTTAGCCCTTGATTTTTGGCATATTTAAGCGAAACTTTGTCAAGGTCACTTAAACATCTTCTACAACAAATTTCTCTTCCGCATGGGCCAAGCCCGCCAAAAAATTTTGCTTCGTCTCTAATTCCAATTTGTTTCAATTCAATTCTTGCGTGAAACTTGCTTGCAAATTCTTTCAAAAGTTGCCTAAAATCCACACGCGTTTCCGAAGAATATGTGAAAATAATTTTGTTTCCTTCAAAAGTATATTTTGCACTTAAAAGCTTCATATTAAGTTCCATTTCCTTAATAATTCTTTCAGCTTCCTTAAAAATTTCCTTTTCTTTCTTCTCGTGACTCAAAACAATATCTTTGTCTTTTTCGGTCATTTTTCGCAAAATTTTTTCAAGCTCTTCATCAAAATCGTTTGAATCAATCGAAAAATTTCCACGCACAACTTCGCCCACTTCAAGGCCAAGTTTTGTTTGGCAAATAACTTTTTCTCGTTGTCTATATTTCCTTCCGTCAGGGTCAAAATAATAAGCCTTTTCGCCTTCATTAAATCTAACTGCCACAACTTCTAATTCCATTCATGCTTCTCCTTTAAAATATCAATTAACATACAATCAATCACCAAATTTTCATTTGTGTTAAAATTTAGTTGCTTGTTGCTTAAAATCAAATCGTTCAAAATTTCAACACTTGCCCTTTCACTAAAATCTGTGCAAAGAGTTAAAATTTCTTTTTTCTTGCTTTTTAAGATAATTTTATCCTCGCTCGTTTTTGCCAAAAGCATATTTTCAAAAATAATCAATAACGCCCTAAAATAGTTTTCCAAATTCGCCTTGTCTTTTGCAATTTTTGACGAATATGTCAAAACGTCACTAGATTGCTTCATTTTGCTAACAATTTCCAAGCAATAGTCAAAAGTTTCAGAAAAATCCGCCGACAAAAAGTTTAAATATGTTCCAAAATTATTGCCCGAACACTCCAAAATTGTTTCATCAACGCAAATATTGTTTTTTTCAAGCAACTCTAAAAAATCATTTTCCGAAAAACTAGGAAGAATAATTTTTTCACACCTGCTTTTTATCGTGCTCAAAATCATATCGGTTTTTGTTGTGTTAAGCAAAAAAATAACATTTTTTGGTGGTTCCTCAAGCGTTTTTAAAAATTTGTTTTGACTTGCCACATTCGCCTTATCAAAGTCATTTAAAACATAAATTTTAAATTCGTTTTCTAGCGGCAAAATATAGCACGAAGATATAATCTCTTCAATATCTTCAACCAAAATTGAGTCTTTTCTGGGATAGATAAAATAGTCGACAGAATTATTATTAAAAATTTTTTGACAGCAAGAACACGTCATACAAGCACTTTTTGTTTGGCAACAAGCAAGCATTGCCAAAATTTCACACGATGCGTAATTTTTTGTTTTATCAGTGGAACTAAACAAATATGCCTGTTTTAACCCTTTTTGTGCAATATTTTTCAAAAAACTAACAAGCTTTTCACTTTTTAAAAAATAGTTCGTCATTTTATCCATATTTTATTTTAGCACATAATAGCAAAAAAATGAAACAAAAAAACCTTTCTTTATATAAAAATTTTTAATATAAAAAACATAAGGCAAACTCACCTTATGCAATTTTTTTTAAAGTTTCAAAACACTATGCGCTAATTTTTTTGATAACAAGATAGTTTTTGTTGCCATTTGGCATTTCAACTTCACAACGGTCACCAATTTTTTTGCCAAGAAGTGCTCTTCCAACTGGACTTTCGTTGCTGATTAGCCCATTTAGTGGGTCACTTTCTGTTGCGCCAATAATTTTATACGACATATCTTCGTCAAAAAGTTCGTCGTGAACAAAAACTTTGCAACCAATTGTAACTTTGCTTGTGTCTAGGTCTTTTGAATTTATTATAACTGCATTTTTAATTAAATTTTCAAGTTCATAAATTCTTGTTTCAACTTCGGCCTCACGTGTTTTTGCTGCGTCATATTCCGAATTTTCACTTAAATCGCCAAAACTTTTTGCTTCGCCAATCATTTTTGTCACGTTAAGACGTTCTGTTGTTTTTAAATATTCTAACTCTTCTTTTAACTTATTCAAACCTTCCTTGGTTATATGTGTAATTTGTTCTTCCATTTCAGCCTCCATAAATACTCGCCTATTATATTATTAATTTTTAAATTTGTCAAACGTTTTTTAAAAATAAATTCATAAATTTTTAACCTATTCATTATATTCCTTTTTTGAAAATTTATTACAAACAGTTGAAATAATTTTGCAAATAAAATATAATAGTTCTATGAAAAAACTTTGGGCAAAGATTATGAAAAATAATAAAATTGCGGAAGAAAGCATTGTTTGTTTAGACAATAATTTTTCTGCTGATAATTTATATGAACCTCTGAAAGAATTGTGTTACAACCTTAAAATTGAAACGCCAATTGTTCTAAAAAAACACAAAAATCAACTTGAAGAGTTTAATCAAACAAAATTTGTTCAAGCCGATTTTGTTGACGTTATAAGTTTTGATAATTTAGCACTAGAATATTTTGAAATTAATGAAAATAATAAAAATTAATTTTCAAAGATTTATAAAATAAACTTTCAATTAAAACAAAGAATTTTGTGAATTAAAAACAAAATATGAAACAAAATAAAGTTATGTTAATATTTCTTTGTTTTTTGATTAGTTTAATAGGAAATTTAAACTGGCTATGCATTGGTTTTTTTCAATACGATTTCATTGCCGGTTTTTTTGGCACGCAAAGCAGCATTTTCAGCAGATTAATCTATATTATTTTTGGTTTTTCGTGTGTTTTTTTAACGTATGCCGTCATCAGATATAAAGGGCGTCTTACACTCAAAAAAAATACCAATCAAGACAAAGTGCTTTTGAACAAACAGCCTGTTCCAACGCAAATAAGTGAAAATCAAAACATCGTTTCCTACAACAACTCACAGCAAAACGCAAATAATAATAACGCAAATAATTTGCAACAAGATGCAAGTAAAAATTATGCAAATAATTTGCAACAAAATATGGGCAATAATTTTGATTATA
>CAYXET010000047.1:3245-6584 GCA_964464025.1 uncultured Christensenella sp.
ACAATAACAATAACAATAACAATAACAATAACAATAACAATAACAATAACAATAACAATAATAATAATAATAATAACATTAATCAATAAACAGTAAATGATAAACTAATTCAACTTGGAGAGTTTCGTTAATATAAGTAATATTAATTATAAGTAATGTTAATTATAAGTAATATTAATTAAAAGTAATATTAATATAGGCGTTAATATAGGTAATATTAAAATCAATAAACTGTGCCAATAACAAAAGAGGGGAAACAATTAAAAAGTGATTAAAAAATAATTAATTTTTTTATTTCCATTATAAGATTGCCGGTTTTATAAAAAAGCACTAATTAAAATTGAATTAGTGCGTTAAAATATTTCATTTTCTATTATAATTTCACTTTTTTTATAAAATTTCACGTTATTTTCATAAGATTTCACGTTTTTTTTATAAAATTCCACTTCATTTCCATAAAATTTTATGTTATTTATCTTTGATTATTAATTTTTATTTTTTTATTTTTAAATTTTATACTTTTCAATCATCTATAAAATTATATTTTATAATTATTAATTTTTGATATTTTTGTATATTTTAAATTTTAATATTTCTCTAAATTTTATCTTTGTTTTTTACTTTATAAAGTTCTTTTAATAAAATTTCTTTATTTTACAAGTTGCTAATGAAAAGATTATATAAATTTTTATTAAAATTGCTTTTTGCCGACAAAACTTTTGTTAAGTCTTCATTAAAAATATTTTCCTTTTTCATTCCAATCGCAACATTTGTAATATCGTTCAAAATACTATTCACAGTTTGAATTGCAAGAAGATTTGCAAAAATTTTATCCTTAACTGTGGGGCTTCCACCGCGTTGAATATATCCAATTTCTTGAAACTTAAATTGTTTTTTGAACTTATTTTGAAATTCGTTAGCCAACTTTTGGCCGTCTAAAATATTTTCTTGAACAATAATTAACGGGCTTTCAACACCATTATCTAGCGCTTTTTTAACATAGTTTTCAATATTTTTTATTGAATTTTTATCTTCATTAACCACAAGAGCGTTCGCGTTCACGCTAATTGCCGTAGACAAAGCAATGTTTCCGCAATCTCTACCCATAACTTCACAAATAAGCCCTCTGTTGTTTGCTAGCATAGTTTGTTTAATTTTTTCAATTGCCTCAACAGCATTGTTAACAGCCGTGTCGAACCCAAGAGAAATGTCGCTATAAAACAAGTCATTATCAATTGTTCCGGGGATGCAAATAATTTTTTGCCCAAGTTCACTCAAATTTATTGCCCCTTTATAACTTCCATTCCCTCCCAAAACAATTAAAATGTCAATTTTGTGTTTTTTCAAGTTTTCATAACCCTTTTTCACCCCTAATGGCGAGCAAAATTCCGTGCATCGAGCCGTTTTTAAAATGCTTCCGCCCAAGAATGAAATGTTTTCAACTTTTTTTGCATCCAAAACTTCAAAATCGTCGTCTAGCAAACCTTGATAGCCACGTTTAATTCCAAAGACATTGAACTTATTTTTCAAAAGTAACTTTGTCACTTTGTGAATGTAAGAATTCATCCCTTGACTATCTCCGCCACTTGTTAAAATTGCAATATTTTTCATTTTTTTCTCCTATTTTATCGTTTTTTGTTTTTGTCATATTCTTTTAAATTTCTTTTAAAATTTAACAAAACATTTACAACATTAAAATTAAATCAAATATATACTTTTTATTGTAAATCACTAAAAATTTCGTTTATTTTATCAATTTTTATATAATCTTAACATTAATTTTTAGATTTTTTTGTAACTTTCGTTTTCTTTTTCTCTCACAATAATTATAAATTATATTTTCAAAAAATTATCAATATTTATTATAAATTTTACTAAATTTTAATTAAATTTTATCAATTTTTATTAATTTTCTATCGTTTTTTTATCGTTTTTTTATAAGTTTTTATTAACCTTTATTATTTTTTTTAGTTTTATCTATAAACTGTGTTATTTTCACCAATCAAGGCATAAAGTTCGTATAAAAGCGAGTGCGAAACATTAACTGTTGTAGGAATTTGATAAAGGTTATTTGTTGCACTGCATCTTATTATAACTTTTGTGTCGCCAATATAATTTTTTAGCACATTTAAAATACTATCTTGCACTTCCTGTTTTGTGCAATCAAATTTTAGATATAATTTCTTTGGCTTTATAACATCTTTTGTTTCTTCCTCTTTCTCTTTTTGTTGCTCATTTTCAACATCTTGAACTGTTTCCAAAATCACCACAGTGTTTTCACCTGCTCTTTTGTTTATTTTCCCAGTGAAAATCATAATTTTGTCTGTTTCTATTTTGTCTTTAATTTTGCAATAGATTTTTGGGAACGCCATAATTGAAATCGAGCCAAAAACGTCATCAACAGTGATAATTGCCATTTCTTTATTATCTCTTCGTGTATAGGTTTTTTTGATTTCACTAATAATTCCACCAAACTTAACACTTGCGCCGTCTTCAATATCCTCTTCGCCGTCATCAGTTTCGAACTCTTCTTCAAAGCCGTCGTTTTCGGTTTTTTGTTTCAAAAACGATGCATTAAAATTAAAAGCACTAAACATTCCCATATACTTATCAAGCGGATGACCAGAAATGTATATTCCAACAATTTCTTTTTCATATTTTAATTTCGTTTGTTCATCAAATTCTTCAACGTTTGGATATTCCACTTTGTTTAAAACTTCGTCGTTTTTCAAAAGAGTGTCAAAAATTGAAATTTGACCAGTCGCTTCACGTTTTGAAACGCTAGAAGATTGTTCCAAAAGTTTTGCATAAACGTGCATCATTTTGTTTCTTGAAACATTAAAGCAATCGAACGCCCCACTCAAAATTAAACTTTCAAGCACACGCTTATTAAGCCCAAACTTAAAACATCGATGAATAAAATCTTGAATATCAACAAAATCGCCATTTATTTTTCGCTCATTAACAACATTAGCAATGATATCTTCGCCAACATTTTTTAGTGCCAAAAGTCCAAACCTAATTTTTTTGTCTTTCACGCTAAACAAACTTTCGCTTAAATTCACATTTGGTGGAAGAACTTCAATATTTTCACTTTTTGCATAGGCCGCATATTGTTTTAGGTCATCAGTTTTTGTTATTCTGTCGTTCAAAACTGCCGTGAAAAATTCGGGCTCGTAATAGCACTTCAAATAGGCTGTTTGATAGGCCAAATAGGCATAGGCGGCCGCGTGCGACTTGTTAAACGCATAGGAACCAAACTTTTCCATTTTGTCCCAAAGTGCGTTTGCAACATCTTCGCTAACACCCATTTTAACGGCGCCAAGGCAACCAGACTTC
>CAYXET010000048.1:0-6536 GCA_964464025.1 uncultured Christensenella sp.
TTTGCTCCAACTGCCCCGGAAAGAATTCCGCAACTATCGCCAACAATATCACAACAAAAGCTTGAAATTTTTTCGGCGTTTTTAATCAGTTTAATGCTTTCCTTTGAACCTCTTTCCTTTTTTGAAGCCCTTGCCAAAAATGGCTCTATATCTCCGGCAGTCACTGCAACGCCTATCATATCAAAAACTATGGATATTCCAACGAAAATTATTAAAATTAAAATTGAAACAATAAGGCCAACCTTTGATAACACCGCCTCTGATGATATGTTTAACAAAAAACTCATCACAAAGGTTATCAAAAGAACTTTCAGGGGATATCCCCACTTTATTTTAACTTTTTTTTGCTTTTCGTTATTATTTTTCATTTTTCTCCTTTCCTATTGTCTATATTTTTTCTATATTTTGCTTTTGCTATTTTATTTATATAATTGTTATAATTTTGTCATTGATTTATTAATTATTAATAGCCTGTCTAATTAAATCTCATAAATTTTCAATCTTCTAAATCTATAAAACATTTTCTAAAAACTATAACTTAATATATTCCCTAATTATCTATAATAATTTATTAGTTTTTATGGTATATTGTTATTATTTTCCCTTATATTTCCCAATATTGCCTTTTATAAAAAAGTTAGAGAAAATCTTTTAGGTAAACCTTGCAACTTAGGTTCGGACGGATTTCCCCACCAAACACACACCGTCGCCGAATGTGCCATTTCTGTTTAAGTTTGGCGCATTTGTTAAAATGTCCCGAATTGCCACTTAGATTACACTATAATCCCTAAAAGATATTCTGCCTAGAAGTTTTCCTTAACACAAAAATTATTTAACTAACTTGTTTTGCAAATATTGTTTCAATTTCTATCCGCAATACTCACTCAAAGTAGGCTACTCTGTACATAACTTTCTTTTTCGTCACATAGCAGGTTTAATCCCGATTAGTAGAAAGCCCACCTTTCAGGTCTCCGCGAAAATTGGGTCGTATATTATATGCCGTTACAATTCGCCCAAAATTCTTAACTTCCAGCATCCACCCCGATTTGGGCAACCAAAGCAAACACCAGAAACTTCATAGTTGTGCCCTTTAACGCCATTACTCGTTTTCATTAAAGTTTTTGCGACTAGGATACAGTTTCTCTAACATTTTTATTATATCACATACATAAAAATTTTGCAAATGTTTGTTAAAAACTGTCTAAATTAAAGTCGATTAAAGACAATTCTTTTGTGATTTCCTTAATTTTCCCACTGCAATTTTTAATATCTTCTTCGCATTCTTTCAAAAGTTTGCTTGCTTTTTCATAAAGTTTAACGCTGTCTTCAAGGCCAATTGAAGGGTTTTCAATTTCGGCATAAATTTCTTGTATTTTTTTAATTTTCTCTTCTAAATTCATTTTTTAATCTCCAATGCTTTTGCTAAAATTTTACCATCTTTCAAATTAATTTCAAGTTCATCTCCAATTAAAACTTCGCTAGTGCTTGTTACTTTTTTATTGTTTTTTTCAATCATTGCATAGCCTTTTTGTGTGAACAAAAGTGGGTTTAGAACCTCGTTTTTGTGTTTAAGTTCGCCAATTTTGTTTTGAACGACAAGAAGATAGTTTGACATTATTTCCTTGAACTTATATCCAAAATTCTCAATCTTGCTTCGATAAAAAGCAGTTTTATTGCTCAAAACAACTTTCTCACCTAAAAGCAGCTTTGTCTTGGCTGAAATTTTTTCAATTTTCCCGCATATAGCCGATTTTAGTTTATATGCCAATTCACCAATAATTATGGCATAATCTTTGCTTTCTTTCACGGCAATTTCAGCCCCAACTGAAGGTGTTGGTGCACGGACATCGGCCACAAGGTCAATCAATGTCCAGTCGGTTTCGTGACCAACTGCCGAAATAATTGGTTTTTGGCTTTTATAACACGCTTTTGCAACACTTTCGGTGTTAAATGCACTTAAATCTTCATTGCTGCCACCGCCACGAGCAACAATAACAACGTCAACTTCAAAATTATCAAAAAATTCTAGTCCACGAACAATCTCGTTTGCGGCTTTTTCGCCTTGAACAAGTGCTGGATAAACAAAAACATTGACCGACGGATTTCGCCTTTTCACCACGCTAATTATATCTTTTATTGCTGCGCCACGGCTTGAAGTTACAACGCCAATGTTTTGAACAGTTCTAGGAAGTTCTTTTTTGTTGATAAAATAACCTTCCTGCAACAATTTTTGTTTAAGCTCTAAAAATCTTCGATATATGTCACCTTCGCCGAATGAAATTATTTGCATAGTATTAAAATTTAGTTTTCCGCCTTTAACATAATAGTTTGGGCTGCCCATAACCTTCACTTTTTCGCCAATTCTAAATTCTTTATTTGCGCCAAACCAAACGCAATTTAACACGGAAAAATCATCTTTAATGGTGTAATAGGCAATGTTGTTTGTGATTTTATATGACGAGATTTCTCCAATAACTGTGCAATTAAAAAGCATCTCCTCGCTATCAAAGATGTTTTTTATGATATTATTAAATTCTACAACACTAAGGTTATTAAATTGCATCTGTCACCTTTGCCAAAAGCCCATTAACGAACTTATAACTGTTGTCGGGTGAATATTTTTTGCTCATATCCACTGCCGAACTAATGATAACTTTTTTATTTTCGTTTAAAAACTTAATTTGATATATGCTAACAATCAAAATTGCCAAGTCGGTTTTGCAAATTCTTTCAATTGAATAGCCAACAAGGTTTGTTTTAATCAAATTTTTAATTTCTTCATAGTTTTGTTTTATTCCGTTAAAATTTTCTAAAATATAACTTTTATCTTCGTCTGTTAAATTGTTTTCTTTAATAAAATCTTCTTCAAAAAAATTTTCAACACAAAAATCTTCTTCTTTGTCAAATTCATAAGAGAAAACAAGTTGCATCAAATTTTCTCTTGCTTTTATCCTACTCATTTCCTTCTGCTCCAAATTCCACGCCCATAACGTGAACGTTTACACTATTAATTTTTATATCAATCATTGAAGAAATTCCGTTCTTCACATTTTCTTGCACACGGTGAGCAACATCTGTGACGTTGTAGCCATATAGAATGTTAATGTAAACGTCAACAGTTATTCCGTCGTTAACATAAGCAATTTTCACACCTTCGCTAACATTGTTTGAAAAAAATCTTTTTAGCCCGCTGGTGAAATCTGGGCACAAACTATCAACACCCGAGATTTCTTTTGCTGCAAGGTTGATTATTGAAAGCAAAACGTCTTTGTTGCAGTTAACTTTCCCTTTATTTTTGTTGCTAGAATCTTCGCTTATTTGATAATTCATACTCTTCCCCTTATATAATTTATGTTATAAGTATAATAATTTAAAAGTGTTTTGTCAATTAAAAACAAATATATTCTAAACATAAATCAAATTTTTATTTTTAAATGATAATGAATTATATGCTATGATTGAAATTTTTTAAAATTAAAATAATTCCAAATTCTATTAAACATTCAGACAAAACAAAAAATAGGCCAAGAATGTTGCAGACCTATTTTATGAATGAAAGTAATGTCTAGTCGATTGGAATAATTTTGATATTGTCAATTTTCACGCCTGTTTGGTCTTTCACGATAGACACAATTTTTGCCACCTGACTACTTGTTAATTCGCCCGATTTAACAACAATGTTCACGCTGTCGGAAGATTTTGTTACAATGCAATCTTCAAAGCCTTGCGCTTTAATTAAGCCCTCGGTCACAAGTTCGGTTTCCATATTTTCCACCAAACTTAATTTTTTCGTTTCGGCAAGATTAATTGACTCTGCACTAGAATTTTCGCTTGTGATTATTGCCTCATAATATAATAACTCTTGGTCTCGTGTTGATTGTCTATCTGCTCTGTATGTCACAAAAAAATTTCCTGTTGTGACTGTTGTGCTGGAAGCCGATTCTGTGCTTATGTTGTTGTTAAGCACCAAATTTAGCACTCCTGTTATCACCAAAAGCAAGGTCATTACACTTAAAATAATAATTTTTTTCTTTTTACTCATTTTTCTCTCCTTATTTACCCGCAAAAACTTGAATATTTTCGCTTGAAATTGATATTATTGCTTCAACTAGCCTATAAATGTCAAGTTTGGTCTTCACATTGTCGGCGCCTTTAGCAACAACAATAACTCCTTGAATTTTCGGAAGAACTTCCATCAAAACAATAGGTTTGCTCGTTCCATTTTCGCTAACTATGATAGGAGTTTTAGTCACAGTTACATTCTTGCTTTTTCCGTCGCTTGACTCCACTGTTTTTTCTTCGGTATTGTTAGCAATCACAACTTCTCCACCGCTTGAAACGCTAATCAAAACTTTTGCATTTTCAACTCCTTGAATGTTCCCAATCACCTCTTCAAGTTTTCCTTCCAAGTTTTTAACATATTCGCTTGAACTTGTGAAACTTATTTCAGTTGTTGAATTTTCGCCTGATGTTGTTTGCGTTTTTGGCGAAAAGTTTATAAAGTAGATTAATATTAGTAGTGCAATAAATATTATGCAAACAATAATCTCAATATGCTTAACATTTTTTAATTTTTTTAAGAAATTAAAGTTAAACGCACTGTCTAATATTTTATTGTTTGATTTTTTCTCACTCACCTATCACCACCTTGTTTTCATCAACGCCAAGCACCAAAGTTGCTATTTGTTTGATTTCTTTATATTTATCTATATGCGCTGAATTTTTATTAATAACTAAATTTTTAATGTTTATTTCAACTTTTTGAATTTCAAATTTATCTGTCGACAAATTGTGATAAATTTCAACTTCACACCCGTCATAGCCCCTAATTTTTAATGTGTTTTCTAGGTTTGTTTTAAGACTTGAACAATATTTTTCGTTATAGTCAATCAAAAATTTTTCGTTGATTGAAACATCGTTATATACAAACTTATCAAAGTTTATTTTATCTATATCAATTGAAAGTAAAGGCGAAATCATAACAAAAACAACAAAAATTGAAAAAATTGCTTTTATATATTTTTGCATCTCACCTTCGGGCAAAATCAAGTCGACCAAAACACCAATCAAAACAATTCCAACAACGCCCAAAAGCCAATTAAACAAAATTTCCATTCCTACCCCCAATATGCGTTCCCCGAAGTTAAAAGCAGAGCAATTGAAATGATATACATCAAACATACGCACAAAATTGAAGCCACAAGCATATTAATTGCTTTTGATGTTTGAAAAAGAAAGGAAGATATTTTGTTGTCTATCATTGGTTCAATTAGCCCCGAAAGTAAATGAAGAGACCACTTAAAGACTAAAATTGTAATTAGTGGTGATAAAATTGATAGGAAAATTAGCAATAATCCGGCCGTTCCAACTGCATTTTTTATTAAAATTGAACTTGCCATAATCAAATTAAACCCGTCACTTAAATAGCCGCCAACAAGTGGAACATAGGTTTTCAAAGCAAATTTTGTTGTTCGGATAGACACACTGTCGAAACTTCCCGCACTTATGCCTTTTGCCATCATTGTCCCTGTAAAAATTGTAAAAACAACGCCAATAATCCACTTAAAAGAACTGTTTAAAAAGGAAGAAAGTTTGTTTAATTTCACATTATTCGACAAATTTCCCACCACTGAAACAACAAAGCTCATCAAAAAAATTGGTATAACAACATAGCTGAAAATGTTGATAATAAGCCCTGATAAAATTGCCATAATTGGCTTGTATATCCCCACGCTAACAACATTTCCAACGCTTGCCATTAGCGTTAAAATGATTGGGAAAACAACCTCCATTTGGCTTCTCATTCCATTGATGGTTTTAATTGAAAGGTTAATTAAACTCGTAACACTTCCGCAAACAAGAATGATAATCATACAATAGCAGACAAAATGCACAATTATGCCCAAATTCTTGTTGTTTTTCAGTTTAAATTGCCCAACGATATTAGAAAGAAGTGCCAGTCCTAATATGCTTGATAAAAGTGGGACAAGTTTTTTAAAATCTATAACAAAAGTTTGAAGCAATTCAGTAAAAAAGTCCTTAAACTCAAAGGAATATTCACCGCTAATTAGTTTGGATATTTTTTCAAAAAAAGTTTCCGCCCCAAAAGAACTTTTGTTTTCAATTTCGTTTAATGATGTGTCCAATTCGCTAAAATCAAAATAGCTTATCTGTTCAGTTATCGTTTTTGCCAGTTCATCTTCAATGTTAAGATTAGCACCTTGAAAAACAAAACAAGATTTTTGCTCAAAGTTGTTTTTAACAAGAAAAAAAGTTGAAAAAAGGCAAAGGAAAATGCCAATAAAAACAATTTTTTTCATTTAATAATCCCCATAATAGTGTTTAACATCGAAGAAATTATCGGAAGTGACAAGCATAAAATGATAACTTTCCCGGCAAGTAAAATTTTATCAGCAACAGAGCTGTTTCCCGTGTCAAAACAAATGTTTGCACCAAATTCGGTGATATATCCAACGCCAACAATTTTCAAAAAAAGTTTGGGTTGACCGTGGAAAAATCTTCCACAATGTCGGCAG
>CAYXET010000049.1:0-6518 GCA_964464025.1 uncultured Christensenella sp.
GTGTCGGCTGCCACCAAAATTACGTCCTTATTTTCATTTTTAAACTTATGTGCAAGTTTTCCTATTGTTGTTGTTTTTCCAACGCCATTAACACCAATAATTAAATATGCAAGCGGAAAATTTTCTTTTTCATCTTCAATTTCTAGTTTAGAGGAAATAATTTCTTTCAAAACTTCTCTTGCTTTAACCGTTTCCTTAATCCCCTCTTTTTTTGCACGATGTTTAAGTTCATCAATGATATTTTCCGTGGTATCGGCGCCCATATCACTGGAAATTAAAATATATTCAAGTTCGTAATAAAATTCGTCATCAAGTTCACTTTTTTTGAAAAGTTCCTTAAATTTTTGACTTGTTTTTTTAAGTCCTTCCTTAATTTTGCTAAAAAGCCCCATAATCTCTCCTTGTGCATATTTATGCAATTTTTTGAATAAATAAGCGTTTTATTCAATTTCAACATCACTAAGTTTAACCGAAACAATTTTGCTGACACCTTTTTCTTGCATTGTAACACCATAAAGCCTGTCGGCAAGTTCCATTGTTGGTTTTCGGTGAGTGATAACAATAAATTGTGTTTCCGAAGAAAATCTGCCCAAATATTTTGCAAATCTTCCAACATTTGCATCGTCCAGAGCTGCTTCAATTTCGTCTAGCAAGCAAAATGGCATTGGTTTTAGTTTTAAAATTGCAAACAAAATTGCAATTGCAGTTAGTGCTTTTTCTCCGCCCGAAAGAAGTGACAAACTTTTCAAACTTTTCCCCGGCGGTTCGGCAACAATATCAACGCCGGCATCCAAAATGTCGCATTCCTTTTCGTTTCCTTCTTCGTCAACATCGGGTTTAACCAAAATAAGTTCGGCCTTTCCGCCACCAAAAAGTTCTTTGAACACTTTTTTAAAGTTTTCATTAATTTTCCCAAATTCGGTGGTAAATCGATTTATCATTTCGCTGTTAAGTTCACGTATAACCTTGCTTGTGTCTTGCTCGGCAATTTCAAGGTCGCTAATCTGACTTGTCAAATTTTCATATCTCTCGCCAAGAATAACGCTTTCTTCAATTGCGTTAACGTTAACATATCCAAGTTTGTCAATTTCTCGTTTGTTTTTATTCGCTTCAATCAAACCTTCGTTTAGGTCGTAGTTTTCAATTTTATATTCCAAACTTGTTGAATAGGTCAATTCATATTCTTCCCAAATTCGTTCTTGCATATTTTCAAGTTCGGTGTCGATTTTTGTCAAATTCAACTCTTCGTTTGATTTTTTGTTTTGTAGTTTAGATATTTGGTTAGTAAAATTGCTTCTATCTTCGTCTAGTTCCTTCAAGTTCTGTTGCAATTTTTGTTTATATTCATCAAGCCCGTCTAGTTTTTCTTTCACCGCACCAATTTCGTTTTCAAGCGCTTTATAATTTTCATTTTGCTTTATCAATTCAAGTTTGTTTAACAAATTTTGTTTTGTTAAATTTAGTTGGCCAATCAACTTTTTGTTTTCTTCAAGTTTTTCTTGTTTTTCGTCAATTTCACCCAAAATTCGAGTTTCTTCTTCACTTAAAGCAAGATTTTCGCTTTCAACTTGTGCAATTTCAACCCTGATTGTTGTGATTTTTTCGTTATAGTTGTCTCGCTCTTGTTTTAGGTTATTAAATTGCTCTTTTGTTTTGGTCATCATATTTGTTGAACTTGTGTTGACTGAATTTAGTTTCAAAATTCGCTGTTCAAGAACCAAAATGTCGCCATCTAAAATTGTTTTTGATTTTAAAATTTCTTGCAAATTTTCTTTATATTCGCCAATAATTTTGTTAATGTCGCAAACTGAAGTTTTAATTAAGTTAAGTTTTTCTTCGTTTTGAGCATTTTCAACATCTAGTGCGTGTGTTTTTTCATTGTTTTCTTTAATTTTATCTTGAAAATTTTGAAGATTTTCGCTTAATTTTTCCTTTAATTTTTGATTTTCTTCAAGTTCCACGCTAAGTTTTTTGATGTGATTTTCAATTTCTTCAACTTCACGCTGACGACCAATAATGTTCGACACACTGTTTTTTTTGCTTCCACCTGTAATCGAGCCCGACGGATTGATGATGTCGCCATCTAGGGTTACAATTTTAAAAGAATAGCCACATTCTTTGCTTAAACTAATTGCAAGTGGAAGGTCATTCACAACAACTGTTGCACCAAGCAAACTTTCAAAAATGTTAGACAAATTTTTGTCATAAGAAATCAAGTCGCTTGCCACGCCAAAACAACCATTAAGTTTTAATTTCGAAAGATATCTGTCTTCAATTTTACGTGGTTTAACGCTTGTTATTGGCAAGAATGTTGCTCTTCCCAAACTGTTTTGTTTTAGATAATCAACAAGGTTGTTTGCATCTTGTTCGTTCTTTGTTACGATGTTTTGAACACTTGCTCCAAGAGCCATTTCGATTGCAACTTCAAACTTTTGTGGCACTTCCATAAGGTTTGCAACAACGCCAACAAATTGATTTTTAAGTTTTGTGTTAGACTCGCTATGTTTTATTAAATTTTTAACACTATTATTAAAACCTTCAAGGTCTTTTTGCATTTCAAGCAAAATTTTCTTTCTGGAATCTAATATTGCAAGCGAGTTGTTAAGGTTTGCCAATTTTTCTTCAATTGTTTTAAGTTTTAACAAACTTTCGTTATATTTGCTTAAACTTGAAGAAATTTCGTTTTTAAGTTCAACCTTTTTGCCATTTATTTCTCTTGTTTTACTCTCTATCTCTCCACGCTCTTTGTTAAGGTCGAAGGTTTTTATTGTTTCAAGGTTAATTTGTTCGTTAATTTCAACCGTTTTTGCGTCTAAACTGTCTCGTTCTGTTGTTTTTTTGCTAAGTTCACTCTTATAGTCGCCAAGCTTGTTTAGGTCAAGCACAAGCTTTTTTTGGCTGTTTAAATTGATATCTTCACTTTTTGTTAGTTCATCGACAATAGAAAGATATTTGTTTCGTGCATTTTCAATTTCACCATTTAAGTTTTTAACTTTTTCAACATTCTTTTCTGCTTTTTCTTTTTTATAGTCTAAATCTTTCCTTAGTTGTTCAAGATTTTTTTGAATAGAATTAATATCTTCACTAATTCTTTCAACTTCACTAGAATTTGAGGAAAGTTTTTCATTGATAACATTTGCTTCGCTTGAAGATTTTTCAAGTTTAACATTAAGTTCTATCATTTGTTGATAAAGCCCATTAATGTCTTTATCGATGTTTTGAATTTTATCAAAGTTTTCGTTATATTTTTTTATTACATTTTCAAGGTCATTTGTTCTAAGTTCTAGTTCTTCGCTGATTGCACTAATTTTATAGTTAATATTTTCCTTGTTTGTGCTTGCGTTATCATATTGATATATGTAGTTATTAATCTCGGTCTTTTTTAGGGCTTCTTTCAAAATTAGATATTTTTTTGCATTTTCAGCTTGATGTTTTAGTGGAGTTAGTTGTCGTTCAATTTCGCCCACAATATCTTTTAGCCTAGACAAATTTTCACGCGTTCGCTCTAATTTTCGGCTTGCTTCAAGTTTTTTTGATTTAAACTTGCTAATTCCAGCAGCTTCTTCAAAAATAACACGCCTATTTTCAGGCTTAGAGTTGACAATTTCATCAACCTTTCCTTGACCAATGATAGAATATCCGTCTCGACCAATCCCGCTGTCGTGCAAAATGTCAACAATGTCTTTTAATCGGCATTGCGTGTTGTTTATCAAATATTCACTTTCACCAGAACGATAAAGTTTTCTGGTCAAGGCGACTTCGTTATAGTCGATGTTAAGCGTTCGGTCGCTGTTATCCAAAACCATTGTAACTTCGGCGTAACTAAGGCTTTTACGGTTTTCAGTTCCAGCAAAAATAACGTCTTGCATACTGCTTCCACGCAAAAGTTTTGTGCTTTGTTCCCCCAAAACCCAACGAATTGCATCAGCAACGTTGCTTTTTCCACATCCATTTGGGCCAACTATGGCAGTTATTCCGCCATCAAATTCTATAACAGTTTTATCCGCAAAACTTTTAAATCCAATAATTTCAATTCGTTTAAAATTCATTTTATCCTCTTATATGCACAATATCTAGCAAAATTATATCACAAAAATAAAAAAAATACAAATATTTATCTAAATTAATTTTACTAAAAAAATATTTGATTGAATATTGTCTAAACAACAATTAAGGCAACAAAAAAATATGATTAAATATTATTTAAACAACAATTTAATCAACAAAAAAGAGCATTATTTGCTCTTTTAAATAAATAAAATCGACATCAAAACTTAATTTTTAACTTTGCCAGCCTAAAAAAATCTAAAATTTTATTGATTTTAGAGACTTTTTGTCACACAAAAGTAAAAATTCTTTTTTTTAATTTAAATTATATTTTTCAATTAATATGTTTTTTTAATTTATTTTTTTGAATTATGTTTTTTCAAATTATTTTTTAATTTATATCTTTTTAAATTTAAATATCTTTCAATTAATAGATTTCCTATTTATAGGTTTTCACAAAAAATGTAAATATTTTAAACAAAAAATTTAAATTTTTATATTTTTAAAATTGAAATGAAGGCCTCGCTAGGAATTTGCACCGAACCAATTTGTCGCATTCGTTTTTTCCCTTCTTTTTGTTTTTCCAAAAGTTTTCGCTTTCGGGTGATATCTCCACCATAGCATTTTGCCAAAACGTCTTTTCTTAGGGCCTTAATTGTTTCCCTTGCAATAACTTTTCCGTTAACCGAAGCTTGAACGGGGATTTCAAAAAGTTGACGCGGAATTATATCTTTTAGTTTTTCGGTGATTGCCTTTCCTCGCTTATAAGCATTGTCGTTATGCACAATAAGAGAAAGAGCATCGCAAGTTTCGCCGTTTAACAAAATGTCAAGTTTAACAAGGTTACTTTTTCTATATCCACTGATTTCATAATCTAGGCTTGCATAGCCTTTGCTTCGGCTTTTCAAACTATCGAAAAAGTCATATATCACCTCGTTTAGAGGAATCTCATAGGACAATTCAACACGTTTTTCGTCGATATAATTAAGGTTAAGTTGCACGCCACGACGCTCATTGCATAGTTCCATAATCTGGCCAACATATTCTGGTGGAGTGAAAATTTGAAGTTTGCAAATTGGTTCTTCCAAAAAGTCTATTTCTTGTTGCTTTGGAAGATTTGTTGGATTTGAAATTTCCAAAATCTCGCCGTTAGATTTATGAACCTTATAATTAACACTTGGGCTTGTTGTTACAATGTTAAGATTGAATTCACGCTCTAACCTTTCGGTGATAATTTCCATGTGCAAAAGCCCAAGAAAACCGCATCTAAAACCAAAACCTAGCGCTTTTGAGTTTTCAATTTCATAAAATAACGATGCATCATTAAGTTTTAGCTTCTCCAAAGCATCTTTAAGTTCGGGGTATTTGTCTCCTTCAAGCGGAAAAATTCCACAAAAAACAACAGGTTTCACTTCCTTATATCCTTCTAACGGTTCTTCGCAAGGGTTATTTTTTAGTGTAATTGTGTCGCCAACTTTTGTGTCACATACGTTTTTTATTGACGCCGTAACATATCCAACTTCGCCTGCCCTTAAAACTTGCACAGGGGTCATTTTTGGGTTAAAAATTCCAACTTCAACACACACGAATGTTTTGTTTGAACTCATCATCAAAATTTCATCGCCCGCTTTAACAAATCCGTCAAAAACACGAACAAGGCACACCGCCCCTTTATAGCTGTCATAGAAACTATCAAAAATCAAGGCTTTTAATGGTTTTGAAATATCCCCTTTGGGACTTTCGAAATAGTCTATCACGCAGTCGAGAACTTGCTTTATATTCGTTCCTTCTTTTGCACTAATTTGCGGTGCAATTTCAGGTGGAAGACCAATAATTTCCTTAATTTCTTTTTTTGTGTTTTCAATGTCGGCACTCGGTAAATCAATTTTGTTAATCACCGGCAAAATTTCAAGGTTGTTATCAACTGCAAGATAAAGATTTGCAAGAGTTTGCGCTTCAACGCCCTGAGAAGCATCAACAATCAAAATTGCCCCTTCACAAGCCGCCAAAGAACGTGAAACTTCATAGGTAAAATCCACGTGGCCGGGGGTGTCGATTAAATTTAGTTCATATTTTTCGCCATCTTTTTCATATTGCATTTTTGTTGTTGCAAGTTTAATAGTAATTCCCCTTTCTCGTTCTAGGTCCATACTATCCAAAAGTTGATTTTCCATATCACGTTTTGCAACAGTTCCAGTAAATTCCAAAAGTCGGTCGGCAAGTGTGCTTTTTCCGTGGTCAATATGGGCAACAATACAAAAATTTCGTATCTTTTTTTGATAATCGTTTATTTCATTATTATTTTGCATATCATTATTCTCAAACATAGGTTTATTATATTAAATTTTATAAAAAATTGCAAGAAAAGAAAATAAGTTTAAAAAATACTTTTATTTATATGTGTTTTTTGGTATAATAATGGCATAAAGATAGTATTTTATAGTATATAAACGACAAAATAAACCGAAAAA